>CAJUFR010000017.1 GCA_910585525.1 uncultured Angelakisella sp. | reverse complement strand
TTTCCGGGGATGGAGGAGCGGCTTTTTGTTTGTTTTGTGTTATGCAATTATTCATCGGAACATACAAAAAAGGGAGTGGCACGGGGCCGCTCCCTTCACTTTGTCCGCCCTATCCCTCCCCGCCGCCACTGAGCAGCCGCTCTTCGGCGGCGGGGTTCCATTCGTCGTAGCGGCGTATCTTCTCGGTGAGGTAGTCCAGCGTCTTTTGCAGTTCCTCCACCCGGCCCCGGAGGGCTTCCCGCTGCTCCACCAGCAGCTGGCGGCGGGCCTCCCGGGTGGTGTCCCCCTGCTGGAACAGGGCGACGTAGTCGATGAGGGCCTCCACCGGGATGCCGGCGGCCCGCATACATTTGATGAAGCTGACCCACTGCCGGTCACTCTCGGTGTAGTCCCGGAAGCCGCTTTTGGAGCGGTTCACCGGGGGCAGAAGGCCGATGCGCTCGTAGTACCGCAGGGTGTCCACCGGGATGCTGCAGGCCCTGCTCACCTCCGCTATGGTCATGGCTGTCCCCTCCTTTCTCTTCTGCCTTTATGATACACCCTGGAGCCGGCTCCAGGTCAAGAGGAAAATTTCTTAAAAATATTTGCAGATGATTGCCAACGGGCCGGAAAGGTACTACAATATTCTTGTACACCTATGGTTCATTCCCTGCGGCCCGCCCCCGCAGGCAGCGAAAGGACGATCGCCATGCGACAGATCACCGAACAGCAGATCACCGCCCTGGCCCCCAACCCGGCGGCGGCGGCAAACGGCCGGAAGATCTCCCAGAAGGGGGGCTTCGTGCGGCTGGAAGCCTCGGAGGATGACACCTTCTTCCTGGGGGAGTGCACCGGCAGCGGGATGCACAATTACATCACCTCCGCCGACTTCCTGGACCCGGCCCAGCCGGTGTTCCGCTGCACCTGCCCCAGCCGCCAGTACCCCTGCAAGCACACCCTGGCCCTCCTTTACGAGATGATGTCCGGCAAGCCCTTTGCCATCCGGGCCATCCCGGAGGACATCCAGCAGAGGCGGCAGAAGAAGGAGGCCAAGGCAGCCAAGGCAGCCGAGGACGCCAAAAAGCCCAAGGCCGCCCCCAAGACCAACAAGGCCGCCCGGGCCAAAAAGCTGAAAAAGCAGCTGGAGGGGCTGGAACTGGCGGAAAAGCTGGTCCGGGACCTGATGACCGCCGGGCTGGGGACCATGGGGGGGACCTCCCTGCCCACCTACCGGACCCTGGCAAAGCAGCTGGGGGACTACTACCTCCCCGGGCCCCAGCGGCTGCTGAGCCGCCTCATCCTGGCCATCGAGGCGTTCCAGAAGGATGGGGACGACCGGTGGTACGACCAGGCCATCGCCGCCCTGGAGCAGCTTTGGGCGCTGGTGAAAAAGTCCCGGCAGTACCTTGCCCAGAAGCTGGAGAGCGGCGACGTGGGCCAGGACGACAACGCCCTCTTTGAGGACCTGGGGGGCGTGTGGAAGTTCTCCGAGCTGCTGGAACTGGGGCTGGGGAAGAACGACCTCTCCCTCTGCCAGCTGGCCTTCTGGGTGGAGTTCGACGACGCCCGGAAGTCCTACATCGACATCGGCTGCTGGGCCGACCTTGCCACCGGGGAACTGTCCCTGACCGAGAACTACCGCCCCCTCAAGGCGCTGAAATACGTCAAGCAGGAGGACAGCCTTTTCGGGGTGATGGACACCCCCGCCGCCGTGTTCTACCCCGGGGACGGCTGCCGCCGGGTGCGGTGGGAGACCGGCACCGCCCGGGGGGCCTCTGACGCCGACCTGGCCGCCGTCCGGGGCTTTGCCGCCCTGGAACTGGCCCCGGCGGTGAAGGCCGCCAAGAACCTCCTGAAAAACGCCCTGTCCGCCCCAATGGACTTCCGGCTGGTGGCCTACCGCCGCATCGCCCGGGGGCCGGGGGGGGAGTTGGCGCTCCAGGACAGCAAGGGGGACACCATCCTGCTGGACGACGCCCCCTGGATGGAGGCCACCACCCACCGTCTGCCCATGCTGCCGGACGGGGCGCTGCTGCGGGACCAGGTGCTGCTGGGGGGCTTCTGGTACGACGGGGCGGCCCGGCGGCTGAAACTCCAGCCGCTCAGCATCGTCGCCGCCGGCGGCATCGTCCGGCTGCTGTATTGAGGGGAGGGTCAACAAGATGGAACTGACACCGTTATATGAACTGCGGGACCGGCTGCGGGCCGGTATCATCGCCGGGGCGGCGCTGGCGGCGGAGGATTTCCGCCTCAGCCGGGCGCTGGAAAACTTTTCCACCCTGGAGAAGGCCAGCCCGGTCTTTGCCAAGGTGGGGCAGCTGGGCCGCTCGGTGCTGGCGCCGGACTGCCAGGACCGGGCCGGGGCGATGCTGGACGCCATCACCCTTTGCGACGCTGTGCTCTGCACCCAGGGGGCGGTGGCCGTCCCCGGGGAGTTGGAGGACCTGCCCCCCCGGACCGGCGGGGTGGCGCTGACCAACGCCCCCTACTCGGTGGTGGCCCCCCTGGTGGAGGCCCTTACCACCAAGGGCAGCGGCCATTTTTCCACCGTCGTCGAAGCCCATGACCAGCACCCGGAACTGTTCTCCGACTACCGGGTGCGGGACGCCCTGGTCAAGGCCCTGGGGGCCAGCTACGGCGAACTGGCGGACAAGGCGGGCCAGTGGCTCTGCCAGGAGGACGAGAGCATCCTTCCCCTCCTCACCGAGGGCTTCGACCCGGCTGGCAAAAAGGAGATGGCCCGGCGGGTCCAGGTCATCGACACCGTGGCCGGGGGGAAGCTGAACGACTGGTATATCAGCCAGCTGGAGGGGGCCAAAAAGCAGGTCCGGGTGATGCTCATCTACGCCCTGCGCCACTGCCCGGAGAACCTGGAACTGCTGCTGAAGCTGGCCAAGACCGAAAAATTCGACAACAAGGACGCGGCCCGCTGGGCCCTGGCCCGGATCCAGAACCCCGGCGCCCTCCCCTTCTGGCGGGAGATGATGGAAGCGGACCTCATTGAGAACATGCGGTTCTTTATGGCCTCCGATTCCCCTGCCGCCACCGCCCTGACGGCGGAACTGCTGGAGCGGGAACTGGATGATCTCCTCGCCCCCGACGACGTTCCCTGGTACGCCGAAAAGGAAAAGCGGCTGGCGAACCTGCTGTACGCCCTGGTGGGCAAGACCGGGCCGGCCATCTGCGACGCCTACCGCAAAGGGGCGGCCCTGGGCACCAAGCTGGACGGCAGCCGGGTCTGGAAAAACGGGAAGGGGCAGCACATCAACGAGCAGATGTTCTTCCAGCGCCCCGGCGGCAAGAAGCATCCGTTTTCCGTCGCCCTGGTGGAGGTGCTGAACCAGTCCATCCAGTGGTACCCCGACCCGGGGCTCTGCGCCCTGGCGGAGGAATTGTACGAAAGCTACGGCGGCCTTTGGGCCGCACCGGTGGTCTGCGCCGCCCTCCTCACCAAGGGGGCCGAGGAAGCGGCGGCGGTGGGCAAAAAGCTGCTGGCCCCAAGCCTCCTGGAGCGGCTCACCGGCAAGGAGGAAAGGCAGCTGCTGATGGACCTGGTCTTTGGGGAGTTGGCAGGCCCCGGGGGCGCTCTTCCCGACTACATGCGCCAGGGGATGGACATTGTACGCCCCGCCTACCGCCGGGTGAACAACGACCCCGCCGGGCTGGTGAAAGCCTTCTGGGTGGACCTGTACTACACCCCCATCGCCGCCCCGTTGGACGGATGGTGGTATGAACTGATGATGCAGCACAGGATGGACCGGAAGCTGCAATACTTCATCGACAAGGACGACCCGGCCCTCTGCCAGCGGATCGGGGAGCATTTTTACCGGAGCATCAGGATGGGCACCCTGGAAGACGGCATGCCCCTTCAATACGCCTTCGCCGCCCTGAAGGGCTGCGGCTGGACCCAGTGGAAGGGGCTGACCCTCAGCTACATCCAGCACACCTCGGAATCGGTACACTACTGGGAGGTGCGCAACATCCTGTACAGCCTGCCTATCTCCTGCAAGGAGAAGGGGGAGGAACTGGCAAATATCTACGCCAAGGGAAGATACAGCGGCTGGCCGGCAAAGACGGTCGAACAACAGATACAGGACTGGCTTGCGGATTAGCGTCCCCACCGGCAAAAACGGTCTATCAGAAGGGAGTTTCAAAACATGGCTGACAAAACCAACGTCCAGCGCCTCCCGGCGGAGGAGTTGTTCCGGGGGGAGATAGACGCCCTCATCGCCAACGAGACCCATCCCGTCCCCACCGGCTGGCGGATGTCCCCCCGGTCGGTGCTCACCTACATCTGCGGGGGAAAGGCGGGGGATACCGTCATCACCCCAAAGTACATCGGCCACCAGCGGCTGGTGGAGATCGCCATCGCCACCCTGGTCACCGACCGGGCGCTGCTCCTCATCGGGGAGCCGGGCACCGCCAAAAGCTGGCTTTCCGAGCACCTGACAGCCGCCATCAACGGGGACTCCACCCGGGTCATCCAGGGGACGGCGGGCACCACCGAGGAGCAGATCCGCTACTCCTGGAACTACGCCATGCTCATCGCCCAGGGGCCATCCCCCGCCGCCATGCTGAAAAGCCCCGTCTACCGGGCCATGGAGGAGGGCGCCATCGCCCGGGTGGAGGAGATCTCCCGCTGCGCCAGCGAGGTCCAGGACGCCCTCATCTCCCTCCTGTCGGAAAAGCGTGTCTCTGTCCCGGAACTGAACATTGAGGTCCCGGCCAAAAAGGGCTTTTCCATCATCGCCACCGCCAACACCCGGGACAAGGGGGTCAACGAGATGTCCGCCGCCCTCAAGCGCCGGTTCAACATCGTGGTGCTCCCCTCCCCGGAGAGCCTGGAGGAGGAGATGGAGATCGTCCGCACCCGGGTGGAGCAGCTTTCCGCCGGGCTGGACCTTTCCGCCCAGCTGCCCGCCGGGGAGGTGGTGGAGAAGGTCTGCACCGTCTTCCGGGAACTGCGGAAGGGCCAGACCCTGGACGGGGCCCAGAAGCTGAAGGGCACCTCCGGCGTCCTCTCCACCGCCGAGGCCATCTCGCTGCTGGCGAACTCCATGGCGCTGGCCGGCAGCTTCGGTTCCGGGGCCATCACCGACCGGGACCTGGCGGCCGCCCTCCAGGGGGCGGTCATCAAGGACGAGGACAAGGACACGGTGGCCTGGAAGGAGTACCTCCAGAACATCATGAAGAAGCGGGGGAGCCGCTGGCTGGGGCTGTACAAGGAATGCTCTGACCTATTGTAAGGGGGGTGTAACACCATGGAACTGCCCATCCTCTTTGGGGTGCGGCACCTCTCCCCCGCCGGGGCCTGGCACCTTCTGCGGCTGCTGGAGGAGGTCCGCCCCCGGCTGGTGCTGGTGGAGGGTCCCAGCGACCTCACCGGCCTGATGGCCGACCTGGTCCGGCCGGAGACGGTGCCCCCGGTGGCCATCCTGGCCTACACCCAGGAGACCCCGGTGCGCTCGATCCTCTACCCCCTGGCCGAATACTCCCCGGAGTACGCCGCCATCCGCTGGGCGGCGGAAAACGGGGCGGACTGCCGGTTCATCGACCTGCCGTCGGGGACCTTCCTGGCCCTGGGGGAGCCGGGGGAGGAGGGGGATGCGCCCCCTGCCTTCGACCCCTACGCCGCCCTGGACCGGGCCGCCGGGGAGGACGGCCACGAGACCTTCTGGGAGCGGACGCTGGAGCACACCACCG
Organism: uncultured Angelakisella sp.; assembly: GCA_910585525.1. Taxonomy (GTDB): domain Bacteria; phylum Bacillota; class Clostridia; order Oscillospirales; family Ruminococcaceae; genus Angelakisella. Next base: position 31,433 of record CAJUFR010000017.1, on the reverse strand, counting down.
CCCCCGGCGCCTACCGCCAGGGGGCGGACCGGTTCGGCCGGGAACTCCGGGCCGTCACCGGGGAGGACCGCCCCGATAGTGACCGCAACCGCCTGCGGGAAGGCTACATGCGCCGGATGATCCAGGACGCCCTGGAGGAGGGCTGCCCCCCGGACAAGATGGTGGTGGTCACCGGCGCCTACCACCTGGCGGGGCTGGAGACCGCCGCCCCCCTCACCGACAAGGAAATAAAGGCGATGCCCCACACCGCCGCCAGCGCCACCCTGATGCCCTACTCCTACTACCGCCTCTCCAGCCGGTCCGGCTACGGGGCGGGGAACCGGGCGCCGGCCTACTACGGGCTGCTGTGGCAGGGGCTGCGCCGGGGGGCGCCGGACTACGCCGGGCGGGCCTACCTTTCCCACATCGCACGGTGGCTCCGGGCAAGCGGCAGCCCCGCCTCCTCCGCCAGCGTCATCGAGGGGCTGCGGCTGGCAAACGGCCTGGCCCGGCTCCGGGGCTCGGCCTGCCCCACCCTCCGGGACCTGCGTGACGCCGCCGTCACCTGCCTGGGGGAGGGGTCCTTCGCCGCCATCAGCCGCGGCGTGGCCGACGCCGAGATCGGCACCGCCATCGGCGCCCTGCCGGAGGGGGTGAGCCGCACCAGCATCCAGGAGGACTTCTACCGCCAGCTGAAAAAGCTGAAGCTGGAAAAATACCGGGACGTGGCCCTCCAGGAACTGGCCCTGGACCTGCGGGAGAACCGCAACGTCAAAAGCCGGGAATCCGCCTTCCTGGACCTGAACCGCTCCTTCTTCCTCCACCGGCTGCGGGTGCTGGGGGTCTCCTTCGGGGTGTCCCAGGAGACATCCCAGGACACCGCCACCTGGGCCGAGGGGTGGCTCCTCCGCTGGAGCCCCGAGGCGGAGATGGAACTGGTGGAATCGGCCCTCAAGGGGGACACCATCCCCCAGGCGGCCTCCTTCCGCCTGAAGGAACGGGTGGAGGTGGCCACCGGCATCGGGGAGATCGCCGGGGTGCTGGAGGACGCCTTTGCCTGCGGCATGCCCGCCGCCGTGGCCTACGCCACCGGGGCCCTCCAATCCATGGCGGTGGACGCCGCCTCCCTGGAGGAACTGGCCGCCACCGCCCAGCGCCTTTCCCATGTGGTGCAGTACGGGGGGCTGCGGCTGCTGGACCCTGCCCCTCTGGTCCCCATCCTGCAGCAAATCTACCTGCGGTGCTGTTTGATCCTCACCAGCTGCTGCGCCTGCGACGACGGCGGGGCCACCGGGGTGATCCGGGCCATGGAGCGGCTCAACGCCGCCCAGCTGGCCCACGACTTTTTGGAGCCGGAGCCCTGGCTGTCCGCCCTCTCCGACCTGGCCCGGTGGGACCATCTGAACACCCGGCTCTCCGGCTTTGCCGCCGCCATCCTGCTGGAACGGGGCGGGATGGAGACCGCGGACCTCACCCGGGAGGTGAGCCGCCGCCTCTCCCCCGGCACCCCGGCGGAGTTGGGGGCGGGGTGGTTCCAGGGGCTGGCCATGCGCAACCGCTACGCCCTCATCGCCCGGCTCTCCCTTTGGCAGAGCCTGTCCGACTACCTGGACGGCCTGGACGAGGAGGAGTTCAAGCGGGCGCTGGTGTTCCTGCGCCGGGCCTTTGCCGACTTCACCGCCAGGGAGAAGGACAGCATCGGGGAGAACCTGGGGGAACTGTGGGGACTGAACCGGCAGCAGGTGAGCGAGACGGTGAACGCCGGTCTCACCGGGGAGGACCAGCAGCTGCTGGCCGGTCTGGACGACTTTGACTTTGACCTGTAAGGGGGTGGGGAGATGGAAAACGCTGCAAGGCTCCGCCGCTGGCGGCTGATCCTGGGCTCCGACGCCCAGGAGCGCCTTTCCGGCATGGGGGGATGCGGCCTTTCCCAACAGGAGGACCTGATGGACCAGGCGTTGGCGGCCATCTACAACCGGGCCGACAGCGGGGGCTTCGGCACCGCTTCCGGCGGTGCCGGCCGGGGGCCCTCCAACCCCCAGATCACCAAGTGGCTGGGGGACGTGCGCAGCTTTTTTGACAAGGACCTGGTGAAAGTCATCCAGGGGGACGCCATGGAACGGTGCGGCCTCAAGCAGCTGATCTTTGAGCCGGAACTGCTGGACGGCCTGGAGCCGGACGTGAACCTGGCCTCCACCATCCTGCTCCTCAAGGAGCAGATACCCAAGCGGAGCAAGGAGAGTGTCCGGGCCTTTATCAAAAAGATCGTGGAGGAGATCAACAAGCTGCTGGAGCAGGACATCCGCCGGGCGGTGACGGCGGCGGTGAACCGGCGGCAGCACTCCCCCATCCCCTCGGCCTCGGCGCTGGACTACCGGCTCACCATCCGCCGCAACCTGAAGAACTACCGCCCGGAACTGGGGACCATCCTGCCGGAGCGATTCTGGTTCTTTGACCGCACCAGCACCACCGCCGCCAACAAGTGGACCATCATCCTGGACGTGGACCAAAGCGGCTCCATGGGGGAATCGGTGATCTATTCCTCGGTGCTCAGCTGCATCCTGGCCAGCATGTCCAGCCTGCGGACCCATGTGGTGGCCTTTGACACCAACATCGTGGACCTTACCGAAAAATGCGACGACCCGGTGGAACTGCTGTACGGCTTCCAGCTGGGGGGCGGCACCGACATCGACAAGTCGGTGGCCTACTGCCAGCAGTTCATCGAGAACCCGGCCAAGACGCTGTTCTTCCTCATCACCGACCTGGAGGAGGGTGGCAACCGCGCCGCCCTGCTGCGGCGGCTGGAGGAGATGAAGGCCGGCGGGGTGACGGTAGTAGTGCTGCTGGCCCTGGCCGGCGGCGGCCGCCCCTACTGCGACCAGCAGATGGCCCAGCGGGTGGCGGGGCTGGGCATCCCCTGCTTCTCCTGCGACCCGGAACGCCTGCCGGAACTGCTGGAACGGGCGTTACGGGGGGATGACCTGTCCTCTTTTGCCAAGGCGAAGAAGGGGCAATAGGACGGCCCCGCTGGGTGTAAAAAGCCGCCCGTCTATCGAGAGGTAGACGGGCGGCTTTTTGGTAAATAAATTATAGAATATTGCGGCGACCGTCGAATTCTGGTATACTGGTGACGCTGTATCCAAACCTGATCCGACAGCGGAGAGGGGGTGGACTGAGTGATCGACATATTGATAGGCTTCATGGTGTCGGTAGGAGCGGGTGTGGTCGCAAACCTCATCAGCAAGTGGCTTGACCGGCGCAAGTAGGAACAGCCAAGCACAAAGGGCCCATCGGAGAGGTGCAACTCTCCGATGGGCCCACCTTTGTGCGTGGACCAAGTGACAACTAATAGGCTTGTGACCCTATTATATCACGCCCCCGCCGGATCTGCAAGCGGTAATTTCTTGCCTGGGGCACAACTTTGCTCCGGGGTCAGGCGGCACGCCGTTAGACGTTGATCTCCGCCTTGTCCCCCAGCAGGTCCCGGTTCTCCTCCAGGATGGGGTCGATGACCTCCCGGAGGTAGTCCTCCACCTGTTGAGGGGCACGGCCGGTGAAGTTCTCCGGCTGGAGCAGGGCCATCCCCTCCTCCAGGGTGAGGCCGAAGGCCGGGTCGCCGCAGACCCGTTCCATCAGGTCATTGGGCAGCCCCTCCTCCTTCACCGCCCGCCCGGCGGCGATGGAGTGCTGGCGCAGCCTCTCGTGGAGTTCCTGCCGGTCCCCCCCCTTCTTGACAGCGCTCATCATGATGTTTTCCGTGGCCATAAAGGGCAACTCGTTCATCACCCGCTGGCGCACCACCTTGGGGTAGACCACCAGGCCGTCGCAGATGTTCTCTAAAAGGCACAGGATGCTGTCCACCCCCAAAAACGCCTCCGCCACGGCGACCCGCTTGTTGGCGGAATCGTCCAGGGTCCGCTCGAACCACTGGGTGCCGGCGGTGAAGGCGGGGTTCAAAAGGTCCACCATCACGTACCGGGCGATGGAGGTGACCCGCTCGCTGCGCATGGGGTTGCGCTTGTAGGGCATGGCGGAGGAGCCGATCTGGCTCTTCTCAAAGGGCTCCTCCATCTCCTTGAAGTTCTGGAGGATGCGCAGGTCGTTGCTGAACTTGCTGGCCGACTGGGCGATGCCGGAGAGGGCGGCGCAGACGTAGAAATCCACCTTCCGGGAGTAGGTCTGGCCGGAGACCGGCACCACCCTGTCAAACCCCAGCTGCCGGGCGATGGACTGCTCCACCCCTTTGATCTTCTCCTCGTCCCCCTCGAACAGTTCCACAAAGCTGGCCTGGGTGCCGGTGGTGCCCTTGCTCCCCAGCAGGGCCAGGGTGGAAAGACGGTGGTCCAGTTCCACCAGGTCGCTTTGGAACTCGCTCAGCCAGAGGGTGGCCCGCTTGCCCACGGTGGTCAGCTGGGCGGGCTGAAGGTGGGTATAGGCGAGGCAGGGCATTTCCTTGTACTTCCGGGCGAACTCCGCCAGCAGGGCGATGACGTTGACCAGTTTTTTGCGCACCAGCAGCAGGCCGTCCCGCATGAGGATGACATCGGTGTTGTCCCCCACGTAGCAGCTGGTGGCCCCCAGGTGGATGATGCCCTTGGCCCCGGGGCACTGGAGGCCGTAGGCGTAGACGTGGCTCATGACGTCGTGGCGGCACTCCTTCTCCCGGGCCTGGGCGTCCTGGTAGTTGATATCGTCGATGTGGCTCTCCAGTTCCCGGATCTGCTCCCGGGTGATGGGCAGCCCCTGCTCCTGCTCCGCCCTGGCCAGGGCTACCCAGAGCCGCCGCCAGGTGCGGAACTTGTTGTTCTCCGAAAAGATGAACTGCATCTCCCGGCTGGCGTACCGGGTGGAAAAGGGGCTGATGTAGCGGTCGTGCTGGTCCATGTGCTCAGTAATCCTCCCTATGCTTTTGTGTCCAGGCCGTCCCGGGCCGCCCCTATGGCCTGCCTGGCGGCGTGATAGGCCTCGTGGTAGACCGACTTCAGGACGCTGTGGGCTTCTGTCTCCGCCCTGGACTCCTTCTGATGCCAGCCCACGCCGGCGGTGTAGGTCAGTATCTCGTCCCCGTTTTCGTCGAAGACGTGGACGGCAGAGCCGATGCCGCCGCTCCCCTGCCGCTCCAGCCGGACCTCCCCGCCAAACCAGAGCCGCAGCCACATCTCGTCCCCTTCCTTGATCTTCTCCAGGATCTCCGGGTCCCCGGGGGCCGCTGTCCCGCCCAGTCTGGCCATCAGCGCGGCCCGGTCGGGACCGGCTTTGGCCACCTCCTGCCGGCGCAGGGACAGGAAGCCTTCCCCCATATAGACCCCCCGGGCGGCATCCTCCCGGGCGTATTGAACGATCTGTTCCCGGGCCGCCCCGGAAAGTTCCCACTTTGGGGCAGGCCGCTCCTTGGCGGCGCTCCCGGAACGGGAGCGCCGGAGCCCGATCCCTTGAACGCTCATTCTGCCGCAGCCTCCCTTTCACCTGCGCTGATAGTCCAGGTATTCCTTTGCCTGGTCCCGGACCGGCTGTTCCCAGGTCATGTCCTCCGCCACCCGAGCCAGAAGGGAAAGGGACTCCTCCTGCTTCTCCCCCTGGCTGACGTTGATGATACGGTTGAGCATCCAGAGGGTGTGGAGGGCGGGGCGGCGGCGGACCGAACCGGCCACCTGGCGGTCGTGTTCCGCCTTTGCCGCTTCCCCCATGCCGTAGGCTTGCTCCATAAAGTGGACCAGCGGTCCGGGGCAGCCGAAGTCTGAGAGGGGGTGGCGCTCCATCATAGCCAGGAGGTGGGGGGTGAGTTCCATCCCCGCCCCCAAGGCCGCGATTTTTGCCATCCGCCGGTCCGCCTCGCACTCAAAATCGTCGTCGTCCACAAGGCTTTCTATCTCCGCCAGCAGGGCGGTGATCTCCTCACTCATAGCAAACATCCTCGCTTACACCTTGAAGTAGTCCGCCGCCCCCTCAAAGAGCGGCATCTCCTTTTCGCCGGGGACGTTGCGGTACAGGTCCTTGCCGCTGCGCTCCAGGTGGGCCATTTTGCCCAGCACCCGGCCGTCGGGGCTGGTGATGCCCTCGATGGCGAAGAGGGAGCCGTTGGGGTTGTGGCGCACGTCCAGGGTGGGGGCGCCGGAAAGATCCACATACTGGGTGGCCACCTGGCCGTTTTTGGCCAGGGCCAGGGCGGTCTCCTCGGGGCAGACGAACCGGCCCTCCCCGTGGGATACCGCCACGGTGTATACCTCCTCGGGGGCCATCCGGCTGAACCAGGGGCTCTTGGCGCTGGCCACCCGGGTCCGCACCAGCATCGACTGGTGCCGCCCGATGACGTTGTAGGTGAGGGTGGGGCTTTCCGCCGTGGTCTCCACGATGTCCCCGTAGGGCACCAGCCCCAGCTTGACCAGGGCCTGGAAGCCGTTGCAGATGCCGCACATCAGGCCGTCCCGCTGCTGGAGAAGTCCACGGACCTCCTCCTTGATGGCGGGGCTGCGGAAGAAGGCGGTGATGAACTTGCCGGAGCCGTCCGGCTCGTCGCCGCCGGAGAAGCCGCCGGGGATGACGATGATCTGGCTCTCCCGGATGGCGGCGGCCATGGCGGCCACCGAATCGGCCACGTCCCCGCCGGTGAGGTTTTTCACCACCAGGATGTTGGTCTCGATGCCCGCCCGTTCCAGGGCCCGGGCGGTGTCATACTCGCAGTTGGTGCCGGGGAACACCGGGATGAGGGCGGCGGGCCTTGCCACCCCCACCTTGGGGGCGGCCCGCTTGCCGGTCATCTGGTAGGTAAAGGTCTCCATGGGGGCCTTCTGGGTCTGGACGGTGGTGTGGTAGGGGAACACCGATTCCAGCCTGCCCTCGTACTCCTTTTCCAGCTCCTCCAGGTCCACCGTCTCCCCCCGGGTGGCGAAGGTGTATTCGGCGGTGACGGTGCCCAGCAGCCGGGCGTTTTCCGGCACCTCCGCCCCCGGGGCCAATTCCAGGATGAAGCCGCCGTGGGCGTAGCAGAACAGCAGGCCAGGGGCGAAGCTATTGTCCAGCCGGAAGCCCAGGCGGTTGCCCAGGCAGGACTTGAACAGCTGCTCCGCCATGCCGGCGTAGCCGGGGGTGCTGGCGGAGAGCACCTTGCCCCGGGCGATGAGGTCCTCCACCTGGCGGAAGATGGCCAGCAGGCTCTGGGGGTCGGGGAGAAGGCTGTTCTCCCTCTCCCGCCGGGGGGCCAGCCAGACCAGGCGTCTCCCCGCCTGCTTGAACTCCGGGCTGATGACATTCCTGGCCTTGCCCCAGCTGACGGCGAAGGAGACCAGGGTGGGGGGGACATCCAGGTCCTCAAAGCTGCCGGACATGGAATCCTTGCCGCCGATGGCGGCCACCCCCAGGTCGGTCTGGGCCTTTAGGGCGCCCAGCAGGGCGGCCAGGGGCTTGCCCCAGCGGACCGGGTCGCTGCCCAGCCGCTCAAAGTATTCCTGGAAGGTGAGGTAGGCGTGGTCCTTGGAGAAGCCGGAGGCCACCAGCTTGCAAATGCTCTCCACCACCGCCAGGTAGGCCCCGTGGAAGGGGCTCTGGGAGGTGATGACGGGGTGATAGCCCCAGGCCATGCCGGAGCAGGTCTCGGTCTCCCCCTGGAGCACCGGCAGCTTTGCCGCCATGGCCTGGACCGGGGTCAGCTGGCGGGCGCCGCCAAAGGGCATGACAACGGTGGCCGCCCCGATGGTGGAGTCGAACCACTCGCTCATCCCCTTCTTGCTGCACACGTTGAGGTCGGTGACCACCGCCCGGAGTTTTTCCTCCAGGGTGCCGGTGTGGGTCCGGGGGGCGATGGCGGACTTTTTCACCCGGGCGGCGGCGTGCTTCTCCGCCCCGTTGGAGTTCAGAAAATCCCGGGACAGGTCCACGATGCGGCTGCCCTGCCAGTCCATGGTGAGGCGGGGGGCTTCGGTGACCACCGCCACCTTGGTGGCCTCCAGGTTCTCCCGGTGGGCCATGGCGATAAAGGCGTCGGCGTCCTGGGGGGCCAGCACCACCGCCATCCGCTCCTGGCTCTCGCTGATGGCAAGCTCGGTGCCGTCCAGGCCCTCGTACTTTTTGGGCACCGCGTCCAGGTCGATGGCAAGGCCGTCGGCCAGTTCCCCGATGGCCACCGACACGCCGCCCGCCCCGAAGTCGTTGCACCGCTTGATGAGGGCGGTGGCGGCGGGGTCACGGAACAGCCGCTGGAGTTTCCGTTCCTCCGGGGCGTTGCCCTTCTGGACCTCGGCGCCGCAGGTGGTCAGGCTCTCCTTGTTGTGGCTCTTGGAGGAGCCGGTGGCGCCGCCGCAGCCGTCACGGCCGGTTCGGCCCCCCAGCAGCACGATGACGTCCCCGGGGGCGGGCACCTCCCGGCGGACGTTCTTTGCCGGGGCAGCCCCCACCACCGCCCCGATCTCCATCCGCTTGGCGGCGTAGCCGGGGTGGTACAGTTCGTCCACGATGCCGGTGGCAAGGCCGATCTGGTCCCCGTAGGAGCTGTAGCCGTGGGTGGCGGTGGTGGTCAGCTTCCGCTGGGGCAGCTTGCCGGGGATGGTCTGGGCGACCGGGACGGTGGGGTCCGCCGCCCCGGTGACCCGCATGGCCTGGTAGACATAGCTGCGGCCGGAGAGGGGGTCCCGGATGGCCCCGCCGATGCAGGTGGCCGCCCCGCCGAAGGGCTCGATCTCGGTGGGGTGGTTGTGGGTCTCGTTTTTGAACATCAGCAGCCAGTCCTGCTCCTCCCCGTCCACATCCACCGGGACACGCACCGAGCAGGCGTTGATCTCCTCCGATTCGTCCAGGTTTTTCAGGACGCCGGTCTTTTTCAGGTACTTGGCCCCTATGGTGGCAAGGTCCATGAGGCAGACCGGCTTCTCCCGCTCCCCGTAGACCTCCCGGCGCATCTCCAGGTAGTTCTGGTAGGCGGCCTTTACCTCCTCGTCCTCCAGTTCCACCCGGTCCAGGATGGTGCCGAAGGTGGTGTGGCGGCAGTGGTCGCTCCAGTAGGTGTCGATCATCCGTATCTCGGTAAGGGTGGGGTCCCGCTTCTCCTCCCTGGCGAAGTAGTCCTGGCAGAAGGCGATGTCGTCCAGGTCCATGGCAAGGCCGTAGCCTTTGATGAACCCCGCCAGCCCCTCCCGGTCCAGCTGCAAAAAGCCGGTGAGGACAGGGACGCTGTGGGGGCGCTCCACCCGGAGGGCCAGGGTGTCCGGCATCCCCAGGTCCGCCTCCCGGCACTCCACCGGGTTGATGACGTATTTCTTCACCGCCGCCAGTTCATCGGGGGTCAGCGCCCCCTGGATAAGGTAGATCTTGGCGGCCTTGACGGCGGGGCGCTCCCCCTGGGAGACGATCTGGATACACTGGGCGCAGGAATCGGCCCGCTGGTCGAACTGCCCCGGCAGCGGCTCCACCCCGAAGGTATAGACCGCCTCCGGCAGCGCCTCCCGGCAGTCGTCCACCTGGGGCTCGGAAAAAACGGTGTTCTTGCAGGCGTCGAACAGCGCCTGGTCGATGCCCTCCACGTCGTAGCGGTTCAGCAGCCGCAGCCCGGTGATGCCGGTAAGCCCCAGAAGGGTCCGCAGGTCCCGGAGCAGCCGGGCGCTCTCCTCGGCGTAGACGGGCTTTTTCTCTACATAGACACGAAAGATAGCCATCTCAGTCTCCCCCTCTTATAGTTGGTCGTTCTCGTCCAGGGTGGCCAGCAGTTCCAGTTCCTCCCACAGGGGGGGGATGTCCAGTTCCTCCAGGCAGACGGTGAGGTCGGTGACCAGCGTCCCCTCCCCGGCCTGCTTCCAGACGGTGTCGCACTCCTCGCAGACCGAGATGACGTCCCCGGTCCCCTTCACCACCGCCCGGTGGATCGGGCCCGACCCGCAGAGGGGGCACAGCTTCCGGGGAGGCAGGGCGGAAAAGGCCCGTTTGCCGATATCCCACCGAAGCTGCCGCTCCTCCCAGCGGATGGTCCCTGCCGCCTCGTAGGCCCGTCTGACGGCGTCCTGTAAGGTCTCCCCGGTGGCGGTGACCCCCAGCACCCGGCCCCCGGCGGTGAGGAAGCGGCCCTCCTCGTCCCGGGCGGTGCCGGCGTGGAACACCTGCACCCCGCTGTCGATGTCCTTGTCGGCGGGCTGGCCGCTGCCGTCCAATCCGGCGATAACCTTGCCTTTTTCATAGCCGCCGGGGTAGCCGCCGCTGGCAAGGACGACGCAGCAGGCGCAGCCGGGGCGGACCCCCATCTCCACCTGGTCCAGCCGCCCCTCGGCGGTGGCCCGCATGATCTCCAGCAGGTCGCCGGAGAGCAGGGGCAGCACCACCTGGGTCTCCGGGTCGCCGAAGCGGCAGTTGTACTCGATGACCTTGGGGCCGTCGGGGGTGAGCATCAGCCCGAAGTAGAGGCAGCCCCGGAACTCCCGGCCCTCCAGCCCCATGGCGGCGACGGTGGGGCGGAATATCTTCTCCATGCACTGGGCGGCGATGGCAGGGGTGTAGAAGGGGTTGGGGGCGATGGTCCCCATCCCGCCGGTGTTCAGTCCCTTGTCCCCGTCCAGCGCACGCTTGTGGTCCATGCTGGAGGCCATGGGCAGGATGGTCCGCCCGTCGGTGAAGCAGAGGACCGAGACCTCCGGGCCGGTGAGGAATTCCTCGATGACCACCTCGCTGCCGCTCTCCCCGAACACCTTTTCCTCCATCATGGAGCGGACAGCGGCCTCCGCCTCCTCCCGGGTCTGGCAGATGAGGACCCCTTTGCCCAGGGCCAGGCCGCTGGCCTTCACCACCACCGGCAGGGGGGCGGTCTTTACATGCTCCAGCGCCTCTTCCGGCTGGGTAAAGACCCGGTAGCCGGCGGTGGGGATGTGGTATTTCTTCATCAGGTCCTTGGCGAAAGCCTTGCTCCCCTCGATGGCCGCCGCGGCGGCGGTGGGGCCAAAGGCGGGGATGCCCGCCTCCCGGAGGCGGTCCACCGCCCCCAGCACCAGGGGGTCGTCAGGGGCCACCACCACAAAGTCGATCTCGTACTCCTTGGCGGCGGCCACGATGCCGTCGATGTCGGTGGCCTTGCCGGGGATGCAGACAGCGTCCCGGGCGATGCCGCCGTTGCCGGGCAGGGCAAAGAGCTGGGTGGCCTCCCGGCTCTCCTTCAGCTTGCGGATGATGGCGTGCTCCCGGCCGCCGCCGCCGATGACTAATACTCTCATCTGGTGTTCTCCTGTTTGTTTTTTGGGGGGATGGGGGGAAGCTGGTCTCCTTAATGATGGAACAGCCGGATGCCTGTAAAGCACATCACCATACCATACCGGTCACAGGTGTCGATGACCTGCTGGTCCCGGATCGACCCGCCGGGCTGGGCGATATACCTGACGCCGCTCTCCCGGGCCCGCTCCACGTTGTCCCCAAAGGGGAAGAAGGCGTCGCTGCCCAGGGTGACCCCCTCCATCTTGGCGATCCACTCCGCCTTCATCTCCGCCGTCAGGGGCGGCGGGCAGGCGGTAAAGGTGCCCTCCCAGGCGCCATCCGCGGCAAAGGCGGCGGAGCCGGCGATGTACAGGTCGATGGCGTTGTCACGGTCGGGGCGCCGGATGCCCGGGACAAAGGGGAGTTCCAGCACCTGGGGATGCTGCCGCAGCCGCCAGATATCCGCCTTGTTCCCCGCCAGCCGGGTGCAGTGGATGCGGCTCTGCTGCCCCGCCCCCACCCCGATGGTCATGCCGTCCTTGACGTAGCAGACCGAATTGGACTGGGTGTACTTGAGGGTCAGCAGCGCCAGCAGCATGTCGTGCTTGGCCTGGGGGGGGAGTTCCCGGTTTTTGGTGACGATGTTCTCCAGCATCCCCTCGTCGATGGCAAGGTCATTGTACCCCTGCTCGAAGGTGATGCCGTAGATGTTCCGCCGCTCGATGGGGGCGGGCTCGTAGTCCGGGTCGATGCGCACCACGCTGTAGCCCCCCTTGCGCTTCTGGCGCAGGATCTCCAGGGCCTCCGGGGTGTAGCCCGGGGCGATGACCCCGTCGGAGACCTCAAGGGCCAGGTACCGGGCGGTGTCGGCGTCACAGACATCGGAGAGGGCCGCCCAGTCCCCGAAGGAGCAGAGCCGGTCCGCCCCCCGGGCCCGGATGTAGGCGCAGGCGATGGGGGACAGTTCCCCCTCCGGGGCAAAGTACATCCTCCGCTCGGTGTCGGTAAGGGGCAGCCCCAGGGCGGCACCGGCGGGGGAAACGTGCTTGAAGGAGGCGGCGGCGGCAAGGCCGGTGGCCTTCCGCAGCGCCTTCACCAGCTGCCAGGAGTTGAGGGCGTCCATGAAGTTGATATACCCCGGCCTGCCGTTGAGGACCTCCAGGGGCAGTTCCCCCCCCTCCATAAAGATGCGGGAGGGCTTCTGGTTGGGGTTGCAGCCGTATTTCAGTTCCAGTTCGGTCATTTCTTTCTCTCCTTTTTCTTCCCCTGCTCACTGGTTGGCGTTCAGGATGACCTCGTCCCGCTCCCCGGTGGCGGGGTCGGTGTAGACCACGTAGAGGGAGACCTTGTTATCGGCGTTCAGGCTCGCCCAGATCTCCTCCGCCCAGGTCTTGGCGTCGGGGGCGGTGATGGCCACCCGCTCCGGCTCCCCCTCGAAGGAGGGGATGGGGCTGCCGTCACATTGGTAGGTATGAAGGAAGCGGCCCTCCCCGGCGGGGAAACGGGGGTAATCGAAGAAGTACCGCTGGCAGTAGTCCCCGTTGCCGTCGGCGCTTTTGAGGATGGACAGCTGGGTGGAAAAGCTGCCCTGCTTGGTGTGGCAGACCATGCCGGAGATGCGGGGGGTCCAGTTGGGGCCGTCCGGCTCAAAGGTCCGGGTCCTTAACGCTTCCTCGAACTCCCCGCCGGCGTCCACAAAATCATAGATCGTGTCGGTCTGGTCGCCGTTGGTGACGATGGTGATATAGTCGTCCATCCGCCGCACCGGGCGGTAGATGATGAGGGATGGGTCCTCCATCCTGGAGGGGTCGTGGGCCTGGGTGCGGATGCCGTCATCGGTCTTGGTAAAGACCCGGTTGCGGCTGTTCTGGCTGCGGCCCATGATGAAGTAGGCGATGGCCGACTTTTTGCCGTCGGCGGTGCGGCCGATGACGATGCCCCGGCCGGGGTAGCTGTTCTCCCGGAGGAGGGTGGACAGATCGAGCAGTTCCATGGTGTGACCTCCTGTTAGTCATAAAGAGCCGGCAGCTTTTGGCACATCATCTCCGCCGCCTGGGGGAGGAGGAGCCATTCGGCCTCCTCCATCACCCGCTTCTGGAGTGTCTCGGGGGTATCCCCCTCCCGGACCTCCACCGCCTTTTGGAGCAGTATCTTTCCCCCGTCGGGGACCTCGTTGACGATGTGCACCGTGGCGCCGGTGACCTTCACCCCTTTTTCCAGGGCTGCCTCATGGACCCGCAGGCCGTAGAACCCCGCCCCGCAGAAGGAGGGGATGAGGCTGGGGTGGACGTTGATGATGCGGCCCTCATAGGCGCCGGTGACGTTGGCGGTGAGGATGGAAAGATACCCCGCCAGCACCACCAGGTCGATGCGGGCTTCCCCCCAGGCGTCCAGGATGGCTTTGTCAAACGCCTCCTGGGTGGCGTAGGCCCGCCGGGGGATGACGGCGGTGGGGATGCCCGCTTTTTTGGCTCGCTCCAGGGCGTAGGCACCTTCCTTGCTGGCGATGACCAGGGCCAGCTTCCCGCTTTTCAGTTCTCCCCTTTTTTCGGCGTCGATGAGGGCCTGGAGGTTGGTCCCCCCGCCGGAGACCATGACGACGATGTTCCTCAGCACAGAACGACGCCCCTTTCCCCGGCCGCCACCTCGCCCATGATCCAGGCGTCCTCCCCGGCGGCCCGGAGGGTCTCCACCGCCTTATCCGCCTCGGTCTTATCCACAATTACCGACATCCCCACCCCCATATTGAAGGTGTTGTACATATCCCGCATGGGGATGTTCCCCTCCCGCTGGATGAGTTGGAAGAGGGGCGGGACCCCCAGCCGGTCCAGGGGGATGCGGGCGGCGCAGCCCTCCGGCAGGGAGCGGGGGATGTTCTCATAGAAGCCACCGCCGGTGATGTGGGAGACGGCCTTCACCGTCACCTGCTCCATCAGGGCCAGCATGGGCTTGACATAGATCTTGGTGGGGGCAAGGAGGGCTTCGCCCAGGCTCCCCCCCAGTTCGTCCCGGTGGACAGTCAGGTCGTTATGCTCCACGTCGAACACCTTCCGCACCAATGAGAAGCCGTTGGAGTGGACCCCGCTGGAGGCAAGGCCGATGATAGCGTCGCCGGGCTTCACGGCGGTGTTGTCGATGATCTTCTTTTTGTCCACCACCCCCACGGCGAAGCCGGCCAGGTCGTACTCGTCCTGGGGGTAGAAGCCGGGCATCTCGGCGGTCTCCCCGCCGATGAGGGCGCAGCCGGACTGGACACAGCCCTCCGCCACCCCGGAGACGATGGCGGCCACCCGCTCCGGGACGTTTTTGCCCACCGCCACGTAGTCCAGGAAGAAAAGGGGCTTTGCCCCGGCGCAGATGATATCGTTGACGCACATGGCCACGCAGTCGATGCCCACCGTGTCATGCTTGTCCAGGAGGAAGGCCAGCTTCAGCTTGGTGCCCACCCCGTCGGTGCCGCTGACCAGCACCGGCTCGTCGATGCCGGACAGGTCCAGGCCGAACAGTCCCCCGAATCCCCCGATGCCGGAGAGCACCCCGGGGACGTTGGTCCGGGCGATGTGGTCCTTCATCAGGCGTACCGCCTCGTAGCCGGCGGTGATGTCCACCCCGGCGGCCTTGTAGCTTTCGCTGTGGCTGTTACTGGCCATCCTTTTCTGTCCCCTTCCGTTGCAGCTTCTGTTCAAATTTGTTCTTCTTGCAGACCTTGGGGGGGGCCACCGGGTACTGGCCGTCGAAGCAGGCGGCGCAGAAGCCGCACTTGGAATCCGCCGCCAGCTTGCGGACGTTTTCCACCGACAGGTAGCCCAGGGAATCCACCCCGATGATCTTCTCGATCTCCTCCACCGTGTGGTTGTTGGCGATAAGGCTGTTTTTGTCGTCGATATCGGTGCCGAAGTAGCAGGGGTAGAGGAAGGGGGGGGCGGAGACCCGCATGTGCACCTCGGTGGCCCCAGCCTCCCGGAGGAGACGGACGATCCGGGCGGAGGTGGTGCCCCGGACGATGGAGTCGTCGATCATGATGACCCGCTTGCCCCGCACCGTCTCGCTGACGGCGTTGAGTTTGATGTGCACCGAGCTTTCCCGCTGCTTCTGGGTGGACTGGATGAAGGTGCGGCCGATGTAGCGGTTTTTGATGAAGCCGACGCCGTAGGGGATGCCGCTCTGGCGGGCGTAGCCCAGGGCGGCGTCCAGGCCGGAATCCGGCACCCCGATGACCACGTCCGCCTGGACCGGGTGCTCCAGAGCCAGGAAGGCCCCGGCCCGCTGCCGGGCGCTGTGGACGCTGGAGCCCTCCACCACCGAATCGGGCCGGGCGAAGTAGATGAACTCAAAGACGCAGAAGCTGGAAGGGGTCTTCCCGCAGTGGGTACGGATGCTCCGGGGGCCGTTCTGGTCCACTACCACGATCTCCCCCGGCTCCACCTCCCGGACGAAGGAGGCCCCCAGGGTATCCAGGGCGCAGGTCTCGGAACTGAAGAGCCAGCTTTCCCCCAGCTTGCCCATGCAGAGGGGGCGGAAGCCGTTGGGGTCCCGGGCGGCGATGAGCTTCTGGGGGGACATGATCACCAGGGAGTAGGCCCCGGCCAGCTTGTCCATGGCCCGTTCCAGCGCCACCTCGATGGAGGGGGACTCCACCCGCTCCCGGGTGATGACGTGGGCGATGACCTCGGTGTCGCTGGTGGTGTGGAAGATGCAGCCGGTGAGTTCCAGCTTCTCCCGCAGTTCGGCGGCGTTGGTGAGGTTGCCGTTGTGGGCCACCGACATGGTGCCCTTGATGTGGTTGATGACCAGGGGCTGGGCGTTGGCCCGGGAACGGGTGCCGGTGGTGGCGTAACGGACGTGGCCCATGGCCATCTGGCCCTGGCCCAGGTTGGCCAGGACGTCCTTGGTGAACACCTCGCTCACCAGGCCCAGGTCCTTGTGGTAGCCGATGACCCCGTCGTCACAAACGGCGATGCCGCAGCTTTCCTGGCCCCGGTGCTGGAGGGCGTAGAGGGCCAGGTAGGTGTCCAGGGCGACGTCCTGCTCCCCGCTGCCGTCGTAGATGCCAAAGAGGCCGCATTCTTCGTGGATCTGATCAAACATTCTTTATCGTTATCCTTTCCTTCTGATGATACGGCTTCTTATTCTCCCAGAAGCCGCTTCATCACTTCCTTGTAGGCGTCCTCCTCGCCCCCCAGGTCCCGGCGGAAGAGGTCCTTGTCCAGGTGGGCGCCGGTCTTGACGTCCCAGAAGCGGCAGGTGTCGGGGCTGATCTCGTCGGCAAGGACGATGGTGCCGTCGGCAAGGCGGCCGAACTCCAGCTTGAAGTCGATCAGCTGGATACCCACCTCCGCCAGGTACTCACCCAGGTACTGGTTCACCCGGAAGCTGTAATCGGCGATGGTCCGCAGCTCCTCCGGGGTGGCGGCGCCGATGGCGGCGATGTGGTACTCGTTGACCATGGGGTCCCCCAGGGCATCGTCCTTGTAGCAATACTCCAGGACGGTGGAGCCCAGCTTGGTCCCCTCGGCCAGGCCCAGCCGCTTGGCAAGGCTCCCCGCCGCCACGTTGCGGACGATGACCTCCAGGGGGACGATCTCCACCTTCTTCACCAGGGTGCGGCGGTCGTCGATCTCCTCCACCAGGTGGGTGGGGATGCCCTTTTCCGCCAGCATCTTCATCAGGTGGTTGGTGACACGGTTGTTGACGACACCCTTGCCCCGGATGGTGCCCTTCTTGGCCCCGTTGCCGGCGGTGGCGTCGTCCTTGTAGTCCACCAGCACCACCTCCGGGTCTTCGGTGGCGAATACCTTCTTGGCCTTGCCTTCGTAAAGCTGCTCTCTGATCTCCATTTTGTACCATCCTTTCATTTTATACACATCGTATTATTTGCTCTCGGGATCGATCTGCTACCGTGCAAACTGCTCCGCCACCCGCTTGTCGCTCTCCAGCACGGCGGCGGTCATATCGGCCCGCATCCTGGCCAGGCGATCCGCCAGTTCCGGGTCGGAGAGGGCCAGCATCTGGGCGGCCAGGATGGCGGCGTTGGCGGCGCCGTCCACCGCCACGGTGGCGACGGGGATGCCGGCGGGCATCTGGACGGTGGCCAGCAGGGCGTCCAGGCCGTCCAGGAAGGAGCCCTTCACCGGGATGCCGATGACCGGCAGGGTGGTGTGCCCCGCCATCACCCCCGCCAGGTGGGCGGCCTTGCCGGCGGCGCAGATGAGGACGCCGAACCCGGCCTCTTTGGCCCCGGCGGCGAATTTACAGGCTTCCTCCGGGGTGCGGTGGGCGGACAGCACCCGGACCTCCCGTTCCACCCCCAGGGCGTCCAGCTGGTCGATGGCCTTCTTCACCACCGGCAGGTCGCTTTCCGCCCCCATGACCACGGCGACTTTCAACTTTGTCATGATCCTTCTCCTTTTCTTATCGTTCCGTTGCTGCTTCTATCTTTTCTTTTTATTGCAATCTTCCATTTTTTATCGTTTCGTTGTTGCTTTCATCTCTTCTTTTTGTTACAGTCCGCCATGATACAGCGGATGCCCCAGTCCTCCAGGGCCGCCTTCATATCGGCGGGGTAGGCCAGCTTTGCCGTCCCGTAGCCCTTGTAGAACACCCGCTTGGTCCTGCCGTCCCGGCGGGCCACCTTGACCCACAGGCCGTAGGACAGCTGATGCTCCAACTCCCACGAGTTATATTGCAGTTCCACATAGTCGATCTCCCGGAAGGGGACCTCATAGGGCAGGCCGGTGTTCAGCACCAGGCTGTCGTTCTCAAAGAAGAACGCCCCCGCCCCCTTGCGGTTTTTGTACCTGCCCCGGGAACGGAGCATGTGGACCACAAGGATCACCACCGGCAGCATCCACACCAGCCAGATCACCCAAGAAAGCATAAACACCATCTCCTTATATTTTTGAACGGAAAAGGCCGCAGCGCATTTTGTTGCACTACGGCCTTTGGTTACACTTCGCCCCGGCTTGCACCACGCCCTTTGGTATGGTGCCACTTTACACCGGTACTGTACCAGCCCGGCAGGGAACCCGGATGACAGGTGGACAACAGGCATTTCCGCTTCCCCATACTGCTCCTCCTTCTCCATGCTGCTGGCGATACCCCTATAGTTTAATCGGTTTGCGCCCCTTTGGCAAGGGCTTTTCCGGCTTTTCAGCCAAAAGCACAAGAAGGGGCGGGTTTTGGGCGCAAAATTAGACAGTTCCCATTTCCCTTGCGGCCTATGTCTCCAGGCACCCGCTAAGACCTTGTCTCTGCGTAAGGCTGCGAAGCAGCCGTGCAGGGCATGCCAGTGGGGGCCACCCCACTCCAGGCACCCGCTAAGACCTTGTCTCTGCGTAAGGCTGCGAAGCAGCCGTGTAGGGCGTGGCCGCGGGGCCCGCCCCGCCAGCGGGGCCGACCTCGCCCAACCTTTCTCTAGCTACCGCAAGCATCAGCTTGATGCGGTTCTCCTGGTTGACGCGGGTGGCGCTGGGGTCGTAGTCGATGGGGACGATGTTGGAATCGGGGTAGATCTCCTTGATGCGGCGGATCATCCCCTTGCCGTTGATGTGGTTGGGGAGGCAGCCAAAGGGCTGGGTGCAGACCACGTTGCCGTAGCCCAACTCCGCCAACTCCATCATCTCGGCGGTCAGGAGCCACCCCTCCCCCATCTTGCTGCCGTAGCCGATGACCCCCTTGACCAGGCTCTTGGTGTGCTGGTAGGAGGAGGGGGGGACGAACTGGGGGTACTTTTTCACGGCGTCGATGAGCTCCTTTTCCATGGTGGTAAGGTACTTCATCAGCACGGTGCAGAGGGCGTACTTGGCGGGGTTGCCGCCGTAGAGTTTGATGTCCTCCAGGCGGTTGTCCACCTTGAACATGGCAAAGCCCATGATGCCGGGGACCATGTACTCGCAGCCCTGGCTGCGGAGGAAGGCCTCCAGGTCGTTGTTGCCCAGGCTGGCGTACTTGACGTAGATCTCCCCCACCACCCCCACCTTGACCCGGGGTATCCTCTTCACCGGCACCTGGGCGAAGCCCTGGGCGATGCCGGCCAGGTTCTTCCGCATCTGGCCCATGGAGATGCCCTTCCCGGCGTCGAACTGGCTGCATATCTCCCGGGTCCAGCGGTCCACCACCAGCCGGGCAGAGCCCTTGGCGCACTCGTAGGGGCGCACCTGGTTGTAAAGGTGCATCATGGCGTCGCCGTATACCACGCAGGCCACCAGCTTGCGGATCATGGGCAGGGAGAGGGTGAAGCCGCTGTTCTTCTCCAGGCCGGAGAGGTTGAGGCTGATCACCGGGATGTGGCCCAGCCCCGCCTTTTGCAGCGCCTTCCGCAGCAGGAAGATGTAGTTGCTGGCCCGGCAGCCGCCACCGGTCTGGGTGATCATGAGGGCGGTCTTTTGCAGGTCGTATTTTCCGCTGTGCAGGGCGTCCAGCATCTGGCCGATGACCAGCAGGGCGGGGTAGCAGGTGTCGTTGTGGACATACTTCAGCCCCTCCTGCACCACCTCCGGGCCGTGGTTCTCCAGCACCTCCAGCCGGTAGCCGCTGCTGCGGAAGATGTATTGCAGCATGGCGAAGTGGATGGGGGCCATGCTGGGGATGAGGATGGTGTACCCCGCCTTGTTCATCTCCTTGGTGTATTCCACCCGCTGGGGGCGTTTTTTCTCAGACATGGGTCTCCTCCTCTCCCCGGGCCTCCGCCTTCTGCTGACGAATGGCGGCAAAAAGGCTGCGGAGGCGTATTTTGACGGCGCCTAGGTTGGTGATCTCGTCGATCTTGATCTGGGTGTATATCTTGTGTTCCTCCTCCAGCAGTTCCCGGACCTCGTCGGTGGTGATGGCGTCCACCCCGCAGCCGAAGGAGACCAGCTGCACCAGGTCCATGTCCGGCTGGGTGGCGATGTACCGGGCGGCGGCGTAAAGGCGGCTGTGGTAGGTCCACTGGTTCAGCACCCCCACCGGGAACCGCTCCATATGCCCGCTCACCGCGTCCTCGGTGACCACCGCCGCCCCCAGGCTGGCGATGAGTTTGTCGATGCCGTGGTTGATCTCCGGGTCCACGTGGTAGGGGCGCCCCGCCAGGACGATGATCTGCTTCCCCGCTTCCCGGGCCAGGCGGATGATCCCCTCCCCCCGGACCCGCAGGGCGGACAGATATCCCTCATACTCCAGGTAGGCGGCGCTGGCGGCCTTCTTCACCTCTTTTAAGGTGATGCCGGTGTAATATTGGGACAGGATGGCGGCCATCTTACCCGGGAAGTGCCGCCGCTGGTGCAGCCCCACGTAGTCGGTGATAAAGGTGACGTTCCGGGCCTCCGGCATGTTGGAGCGGATGACCTCCGGGTAGTAGGCCACCACCGGGCAGTTGTAGTGGTTGTCCCCCAGCCCCTCGTCCAGGTTGTAGGACATGCAGGGGTAGAAGATGGAGGTGACCCCCATGGAGATCAGTGCCTCCACGTGGCCGTGCATCAGCTTGGCGGGGAAGCAGACGGTGTCGGAGGGGATGGTGTGCTGGCCGGAGAGGTAGAGGTCCCGGTCGCTGAGGGGGCTGGTGACCACCTCGAAGCCCAGGGCGGTAAAGAAGGCGTGCCAGAAGGGCAGCAGTTCGTAAAGGTTCAGGCCCATGGGCAGGCCGATCTTCCCCCTGGGCCCGGGGACGGGCCGGTAGCTTTGGAGCCATTGCAGCTTCCATTGGTACAGGTTCAGCGAATCGTCCGCCGCCTTGCGGGTGACCGGGCGTTCGCACCGGTTGCCGCTGATGTACTTCCTGCCCTCCCCGAAGGTGTTCACCGTCAGGCGGCAGTTGTTGGGGCAGAGGCCGCAGTTCACCGACTGGACCTTGTGGGTGAAGGCCGCCAGGGCCTGGGGGCCCAGGATGCCGCTGAGGCCCTCCTTCCCCTCCAGTCCCGCCATCTGTATGGCGTAGAGGGCGGCGCCGTAGGCCCCCATCAGACCGGCGATGTTGGGGCGCACCACCTCCACCCCCAGTTCCTGCTCAAAGGCCCGGAGGACGGCGTCATTATAAAAGGTACCCCCCTGGACCACAATGTGACGGCCCAGTTCCGAGGGGTCGGCGGCCCGGATCACCTTGTAAAGGGCGTTTTTCACCACGCTGATGGACAGCCCGGCGGAGATATCCTCCACGCTGGCCCCGTCCTTCTGGGCCTGCTTGACGCTGGAGTTCATAAAGACGGTGCAGCGGCTGCCCAGGTCCACCGGGTCCTTGGCAAACAGGCCCAGGTTGGCAAAGTCCTGGATGGAGTAGCCCAGCGCCTCGGCAAAGGTCTGCAAAAAGCTGCCGCAGCCGGAGGAACATGCCTCGTTGAGGAAGATGTTGTCGATGGCCCCGTTTTTGATCTTGAAGCACTTCATGTCCTGGCCGCCGATGTCGATGACGAAGTCCACGTCGGGCATGAACTTTTTGGCGGCGGTGAAGTGGGCCACCGTCTCCACCACCCCGTAGTCCACCCCAAAGGCCCGCTGGATGATCTCCTCCCCATAGCCGGTGACCGCCCCGGCGGCGATCCGCACGTCCGGCTTGAGGGTGTACAGTTCCTGCAAAAAGGCCTGGATCAGGGGGACGGGGTTGCCGGAATTCTGCTGGTACTTGGAGTAGAGCATCCCCCCCTGCCGGTCGGTGACCACCGTCTTGACGGTGGTGGAACCGGCGTCGATGCCGATGAACACCGGCTCGGTGACGTCCTCCAGCCGGCCGCAGGGGACGGCGTGGCGCCAATGGCGCTGGGTGAAGGCCATGTGCTCCTCTTTGCTCTGGAACAGGGGCGGGATGACGGCGTACTCCCCCCGGCCCCGGTAGGCGGCCAGCTTCTCCAGGGCGGCGGGGATATCGGTCTCCCCCTCCCCGCACCAGGCGGCCCCCAGGGCCACGTAGTAGAGGGAGTTTTCCGGGCAGCTGCCGGTGAGGCCCAGGGTCTTGTCAAAACTTTTCCGCAGCTGGGGCAGGAAGGTGAGGGGGCCCCCCAGGTACAGCACCTTCCCCTGGATACGCCGCCCCTGGGCCAGCCCGGCGATGGTCTGGTTCACCACCGCCCCGAAGATACTGGCGGCCACGTCCTCCTTCCTGGCCCCCTGGTTCAGCAGGGGCTGGATGTCGGTCTTGGCAAAGACGCCGCAGCGGCTGGCGATGGTGTAGGCGCGCTGGGCCTTTTCCGCCAGCTGGTCCATCTCCGCCGGGGTCACCTTCAGCAGGGTGGCCATCTGGTCGATAAAGGCCCCGGTGCCGCCGGCGCAGGAGCCGTTCATCCGCACCTCCATACCGCCGGTGAGGAAGAGGATCTTGGCGTCCTCTCCCCCCAGTTCGATGATGGCGTCGGTGCCGGGGGCCAAGCGGGCGGCGGCGGCCCGGGTGGCGTACACCTCCTGGACAAAGGGGATGCCGCAGCCCTGGGCCATCCCCATCCCGGCGGAGCCGGAGATGGCAAGGGAGGCGGGGCGGCCCAATAATACCTCCCCCGCCACCTGGCCCAGCAGTTCCCCGGTCTTTTGGGTGATCTGGGAATAATGGCGCTGGTAGGAGGAAAAGACGAGCCTGTCATCCTGGTCCAGCACCACGCATTTGATGGTGGTGGAACCGATATCCAGTCCGATCCTCAGCATACGACCTCCTCCCCGGTCAGGCAGCTTTTCCGCTCCAGCTCCTGCCGGTAACGCTCCAGGTTATCATTCATCCGCTGGTAAAGGTTCATCAGGCAGACCATCTCCTCCTGGGTGAAGCCCTCCAGGCGGCGGGCCAGCAGCCGCTCCTGGTGTGCCCGGGCACGCCGGGCCACCTCCTCCCCCTTGGGGGTGAGGGCCACCATGGTGCGGCGCTGGTCACCGGCGCCCTTCTCCCGGCGCACCAGCCCCGCCCGCTCCATCCGCTTGGCCGAGACCGCCACCGCCGCCCGGCTCACCCCCAGCACCCGGGCCACCTGGCCCTGGCTGATGGCGCCGGTCTGGGCGATGGCCCACAGGATGGGCAGCTGGCTGGGGTGCAGGTCCTCCCCCGCCAGCAGGTGAAACATGCAGGACTGGTAGAGGGTGTGGCTCCTCCGGTCCAGGTCCAGAAATCGGACCGCCTTTCCTAACAGCATGACATACTCCTCCCCTATATCGCAGGTATTATGATAGCATCAAAACGCAGAATGTCAACCGGTTTCGCACATCGAATTTTAGCCCTTTTTCGCCCGGGAGACAATAAACAAATTATGAACAAAACATAGATATTTTTTGACAGCCGCGGGGAGTTCCTGCGAATGGAAAAAGGGCAGGAAAAAGCAGCCGCCCTTCCCAGGAAAAGGCGGCTGCTCAGCCCTCCCGCAGGATGAACACCGGAAGGGGCGGGTCGTTTTTGCGGTTGGGGAAGCCGATGGCGATGACGCTGTAGGCCCGGCTGTCCACCCCGGCCAGCCACTCCAGCACCCTGTCCCGCTCCCGGTAACCGTTCTCTTTGCCGTAGTAGATACAGAGGGAAAGGACCCCGCCGGGGCGCAGCAGGGCCAGGGACTGTTCCAGGGCGGGGATGGTGGTCTCCACGGTGGTGTGGAGCCGGTGGTCTCCCCCGGGGAGCCAGCCCAGGTTGAAGGCGATGCAGCTTACCGTCCCCTCCCGGGCCACCCGGTGTATCTCCTGGTGCCCCAGGAGACGGACCTCCACCTGGCCGGACACCCCCTCCTGCTCCGCCAGGGCCCGGGTGGCCTCCAGGGCGGCGGGCTGGATATCCAGGGCGATGACCCGCCCCGCGGGGCCGGTAAGTTTTGCCAGCAGCACCGTGTCCCGCCCCCGCCCGGCGGTGGCGTCGATGCACAGGTCCCCCGGCTGGACGTGCCGCCTCATAAAGTCGTGGGTAAGCCCCAGGCTGTTCCAGCCCATCAGTCCTTCCCCAGGGTGGCGGCCCACTCCGCCTCCTTGAAGCCGGTGAGGACAAAGCCCTCCCCCGCCAGCACCGGGCGCTTCACCAGCATCCCGTCGGTACAAAGGAGGTCCAGCTGCTCATCCAGGCTCATCCCCGGCAGCTTCTGGGAAAGGCCCAGCTGGCGGTACTTCTGGCCGCTGGTGTTCCACAGCCGCTTCACCGGCAGCCTTTCCGCCCAGGCGGCCAGTTCCTCCCGGGTGGGGGGCGCTTCCACGATATGGCGGGCCTGGAACCCCACCCCCCGGGCCTCCAGCCATTTTTTCGCCCGCTGGCAGGTGGTGCATTTGGGGTATTCGATGAAAAGCAGGGACATTTTTTACATCCTTTCTTTGGTGGATATTGTCAAAAAGAAATAACCGCCCGGTCCTAATCGAAGCGGTTATTTCTTAACCAAATCGGGGGCTAACCGTCTACCGGCAGCGCACTCTTTACCTATATTATAACAGATTTTTCCCGGATTGCAACCCCTGCGGATATTGTCAAATGCTGAAGCATATGGTAAACTATAGTCGCGCTGCCAGTAACGGTAGGCGGTTGGCCCCCTTGGCACATACCACAGGGGGTCTCCACTCTTTGTGTGCCCCCTGGGAAAGGGGGATCTGCTTATGGTCACTCATGCTGAACTTTATCAGTTCTGCATCGTAATCATTAGCGTTATCGGCCTGGTAATGGCCTTTTACGCAAAGAAATAACCGCCCGGGCCTAATCGGAGCGGCTATTTCTTAACCACTTTGGGGCTGACCGTCTACCGGCAGCGCCTTCTTTATTTATATGATAACAGATTTTTTCTTGATTTGCAACCCCTGGGGGCATTCTAAATGGCAAAAGAAATAACCGCCCGAGCCTGATCGAACTGCCCTCCAACGGGTTCTTTAGGCAGATCCTATATAGGGGTTTTGTTATGCTAAAGCACCAAAAACGCCCGCCCGGGCTCCAAAAGACCCGGGCGGGCGCTGCATTTTGCCGAAAACTCTCTTACTTCTTAGTCTCCAGCTGGTTCAAACTCATGTCATTATAATCCTTCTCATTCAGCGTACCCATGTGCTTATCCACAACAAGGGCGTTGGTGATGGAGCCGGTGACGTTGAGCATAGTACGGGGCATGTCGATGATGGGGTCGACGGCCAGGATGGGGCTGATCATGGCGAACTGGGCGCCCATGCCGACACCGGAGAGGCTCACGGAGGCGGCCATGGTGGCGGTGCCGGGGATGCCGGCGATACCCAGGGAGCCGATGGCAACCACGAAGATGGTCATAATGATCATGGTGACGTCAATGGGGGTACCGGTGACGTTGCAAACATAGATGATCAGCAGGGAGGGGAAGATACCGGCGCAGCCCTGCATGCCGGCGGTGGTGCCGAAGCCGGCCACGAAGCTGGCGGTACCCTGGTTGACGCCCAGCTTCTTGGTCAGGGTCTCGATGGTCATGGGCAGGCAGCCGACGCTGGAGCGGGAGGTGAAGGCCAGCAGCATGGTGGGGAAGGCCTTCTTCATGTAGACCACGGGGTTGAGGCCGTGGATCGCCAGCAGAGCCAGCTGGATGACGAACTGGACAACGGCGGCCAGGTAGAGGGCCAGGATGAACTTGCCCACCTCCAGGATGGAGGAGAGACCGCGCTGGGCGATGGTGTTGGCCAGCAGGGCCATAACAGCCCAGGGCATGTAGTCCAGGATCAGCAGCGCCATGTTGATCATGCCCTTGTGGAAGGCGTTGATGAAGTCATACAGGGGCTTGGCGGCCTCCTCGCTCTCGTACTTGATCCACCAGATGGCGAGACCCAGGAAGGCGGAGAAGATGACCAGGCCGATGATGTTGCTGTTCACCATGGCCCCCACGATGTTGTTGGGGATCAGGTTGCGGATGGTGGTGGCGATGGGGGTGATATCCTTGGCGGTGGAACCCTCGGTGACGATGGCGCCACCCTTGCCAACGCCCAGCAGCAGGCCGATGACGATGCCGGTGACGGCGGAGAGGGCGACCATGCCCATGGTGACGATGAGGGTCTTTTTCACCAGCTGGCCCATGGTCTTGCCCTGGCCCATGTTGATGACCACCTGGAGGATGGAGAACATCACCAGGGGAACGACGATCATCTGGATGAGGCGGATGTAGCCGTTACCGAACAGGTTGTACCAGGTGGTGGTCTCGGCGATAAAGGCGGTCTCCATGGGGGCGTCGGGGAAGCCGGCGACGAACTGCATCACCAGGCCCAGCACCAGGCCCAGGCCGGTGCCGATCATGACCACCACGGCGAAGTCCATGTGCTTCTTGTGGTACAGGATGTGGATGAGATAGAACAGCGCCACCAGGATGACCAGGAAGATGATGGTCCTGATGTCACTGATCATCAGGAAGTTTTCAAAAAATACACCTTGCATACCCTAACCTCTTTCTTTTATTACCTCTTTTGACTCACAGGGTCCTTTGGCTTACAGGAAGTTGTATTCTGTCAGTATCTTGCCGCGGCCGGTGGTCTTGTCGGTGAAGTATTCGTAATAGCTGATGCCCAGGAAGGAACCGGAGATGTTGTACAGGTTGTCGAAGCCCCGGCCCTGGAGGGCCATGATGGCGTTGTAGCTTCGCTGGCTGGTGCGGCAGTGGAGGTAGACCGGGCGGTCCCGGGGGATCTCCTCCAGCCGCTGGCGCAGCTGGCCCAGGGGGATGTTCACGGCGTTGATCAGGTGCCCTGCCTGGAATTCCCCGGGGGTGCGCACGTCGATGATGCAGGCGCCGCTCTCCACCAGTTCCCGGACCTGGTCCACATGGACCTGGCGGAAGACGCCGTGGAGGATGTTCAGGGCCACCAGAGCCGCCAGGTTCACCACGTCCCGGGCGGTGCCGAAGACGGGGGAGTAGCAGAGTTCCAGTTCCTTCAGGTCCTCCAGGGTGCCGTTCATGGCGATAAGGGTGGCGATGACGTCGATGCGCTTATCCACGTTGCCCTTGCCGATGGCCTGGGCCCCCAGGATCCTGCCGGTGGGGACCTCAAAGACCAGCTTGAAGTGGATGGGGGCGCTGCCGGGCATGATGCCCACCTTGTCCATGGCCATGGTGTAGACCGAATCGCAGGAGATGCCGTTTTGCTTGGCGGTCTTTTCGTTGAGGCCGGTGGCGGCGGCGTTGAGCCCAAAGACCCGCACCGCGCAGGAACCGATGACCCCCCGCCCGTTGCCGGGCTTGCCGTAGATGGCGTCCGCCGCTGTCCGGGCCTGGCGCAGGGCGGGCCCGGCCAGGGGGAGTTTCGCGGGCTTGCGGGTGAGGCTATTGTACACCTCGATGGCGTCGCCCACGGCGTAGATGTGGGGATCGCTGGTGCAGAAGTCGGAGGTCACCTTGATAGCCCCGGTCTCCCCCAACTCCAGGCCGGCATCCTTGGCCAGGGCGGTCTCCGGCAGGACGCCGATGGCCAGCACCACCGCCTGGGCGGCAAGTTCCCCGCCGGACGCCAGCTGCACCTTGTCCGGGGTGATGGCCTTGACGCCGTCACCCACCCGCAGTTCCACGCCGTTGTCCACCAGTTCCTTTTGCAGCAGCTGCACCATGTCGTAGTCGAAGGGGGCCATCACCTGGGGGGCGGCCTCCACCACCGAGACCTTTTTGCCGGCCTCGGCCAGGTTTTCCGCTACCTCCAGGCCGATGAAGCCGCCGCCGACCACCACGACATCCTGGACGCCGCTCTGGTTCACGTACTGGTCCAGCTTTACGATATCGTTCACGTTGCGGACGGTGAACACATGGGGCAGGTCCACGCCCTGGATCGCCCGGGGGCGGATGGGGGCGGAACCCGGGGAGAGCACCAGCTGGTCATAACCTTCCTCGTACTCCCGGCCGGTGGCCAGCTCCTTGACCCGGATGGTCTTTTTCTCCGGGTGGATGGCGGTGACCTCGTGGCCGGTGCGGACCTCGATGTCATAGGAGGCTTTGAAACTCTCCGGTGTCATCATGATAAGGTCGTCTTTGTCCCCCACGGTACGGCTGAGATAATACGGGAGAGAGCAGTTGGAAAAGGAGACATGCTCCCCTCTCTCAAAGATGGTGATGGCGGCGCCGGCGTCCAACCGCCGGATACGGGCCGCGGCGGAGGCGCCGCCGGCCACTCCTCCTACGATAAGCACTCGTTTCCCCATACGTTCACTCCTTCCGGCTTGCGGCAAGTATTACTGCCGCGCCTTGATGTTGGCGATGATGCTTTCCACCGCCTGCTTGATATTCTTGGTGTGGGTGGCCTGGTTGATGCGGATGAAGCCGTGGCCGGTGAAGCTGAACCACTCGCCCACGTCGCAGGCCAGGCGGCACTTCTTCTGGATGAAACTCTCCACTTCCTCCCCGGGGAGATAGGCCCGCAGGTCGATCCAGGAAAGGTAGGTGCCCTCCAGGGGGGTGACCACCACTTCGGGCAGTTCCTTGGCAAAGGCTTCCTTCATGTAGTTGTAGTTGTGGCAGATGAGGGCCTTGACCTGGTCAAAGTACTCCTCGCCGCCACGGTAGGCGGCCTCCACGGCGATGAGGCCCATGAGGTTGGCTTCGGCGGAGCCGACGGTCTTTATGTAGGCGTCGTATTTTTCCATCAGGCCCTTGTCGAAGATGACCACATGGGAGTGGATGAGGCCGGCCAGGTTGAAGGTTTTGGAGGCGGCGTTGAGGATGATGAGGATGTCCTTGTACTTGCCACCCTCCACGTTGGCGGTGGAGACAAAGGGATGCTCGGCGGTGTAGGCGAAGTCCTGGTGGATCTCGTCAGCCAGCACCAGCACGTTGTGCCGCTTGCAGACCTCCAGCACGCCGGCCAGTTCCTGGGCGGTCCAGACACGGCAGACGGGGTTGTGGGGGGTGCAGAGGATGAACATCTCCACCTTGTTGTCCACAATGGCCTTTTCAAACTTTTCCAGGTCCAGGGTGTAGTAGCCGCCGTTGTTGTCCAGGTCGCAGGTGACCAGCTTGCGGCCGGTGTTGAGGATGGCGTCATAGAAGGGATAGTAAACAGGGGGGCAGATGATCACCGAAGCCTCCGGGCTGGTGAAGGTGCGGACGGCGGTGTAGAGGGACCCCACCACGCCGGTGGCGAAGCGGACGTTCTCCTTGGAAAGCTCCACCCCGTGGCGGCGCTTCATCCAGGAGAAGAAAGCCTCGTAATAGTGGTCCTCCACCCGGCCGTAGCCAAAGACGCCGTGCTCTACCCGCTTTTGCAGCGCCTCGCGGACAGAGGGGGGGGACTGGATCTCCATGTCCGCCACCCAGACGGGGAGAAGGTCAGCGTCGCCGAAGATCTCCTCCAGGGAATCCCACTTGAGAGTCCCGGTGCCCTTGCGCTCCACGCAGTTGTCTTGACAGAACTTCTCGAAATCCATTGTTGGTAACCCCTTTCTTTCCAAACTCATATTTACCAGCCCCGCTGGTATAGTTTACCTTGCGAACTATATTGTAGAGGTTCGTCATGGTTTTGTCAAGGACCTGGTGCTGATTCGGGGGAAAAAACTGCGGTTCAGAAGAAAATTCGTGGATGTTGCACAAGAAAAGGCCGATATTTTTGGGCGAATAATTTTGTGGTTAAACAATATTTATAGGGAAAAGGCTTTTGGGGCCATCTTGCAAAGAAATTTGAAGTATGTTATGATAAAAACGACCCATAAACGGGGGGAGGAGAAGCCAAAATGAACCACTCGTCGGAGTCCGACATCGACCACGCCTATCAGAAGGTGACCAAACGGGCGAATATGCTCTATGATTTTGTGATCTTATACCATAATTATATCTATTCCCAGCACACCTACGAGGCAGAAAACTGCAACATGATGGAGATACACACCCTGACCTACATCGACGACAGGCCGGGCATCACCGCCACCGAACTTTCCAAGCTGTGGCACAAGAGCAAGAGCGCCATCTCCCAGACCATCAAGAAGCTGATGGAGGCGGGGTACGTGGAGAAGCGGTACAGCGACCACGACAAAAAGACCGCCTGCCTTTACGTCACCGACAAGGGCAAGCGCCTTTCCACTGTCCACAAGGCCTATGACGTGGCGGATATCACCCAGACCGCCGCCTACCTGGCCGGGAAGTGCGGGGAAGCCGACCTGGACGCCTTTTACCGGATCATCGAGGAGTATATCAAGCTGCTGAAGGAATAACGGCAGGGACGGGGCAGCAAAAAAAGCCCCCGGAGCGACAGGGGCTTGCAATCTTGGAAAAAGGTGATATAATATAGGTACAAGGTGGCACCGTCGGTAACGGTTAGCCCCCCGTGCTTTTGGTTAAAGAAATAACCGCTGCTTGTGAGGCTGGGCGGTTATTTCTTTCTATTGTTGAAAATGGTGATACAAATGGAAATAACTCCAATGATCACCAAACAAAAGGCAAAGAGCCCTTCGTAAGTAACCACAGCAGCTGCCATAGTACCGCCCCCCTTTCGGCATAGCCTCGGGGGTACCCAATCACAAGCAAAAGAAAGTGTTGCGCCCCCCGGTTCGCTAGGAAAAGTGCGCACATCTGCACACGGGGTGGACGGGGGGCTAACCGCTACCGTTCGACGGTGCCACCTACATTTTAACATGGTCAACAGGATTTGACAATATCTGACCTCTTGCATTCTTGGGAAAGGATGCTATAATATAGACAAAGGTAGCGTTACCGATAGACGGTTCGCTGCTCCGACTAGCTTCTAAGTTTTAGACCCTAGAAACCGTCACTTGGCAGAGTGGCGGTTTCTGCGTTTATACGATAATGGTGACCGTGAAGGAACCAATATGTAAAGTGATCCGCATGCGCTTCACCTCCTTTCGGGAGGGTCCACGAACCGCCTACCGTTTTTAGGTAACGCTACGACTGGATACTACCACGTTTTCCGACATTTTGCAACCGCCAAATAAGACTTCAAAGGCCCTCCCATCCCCGGGGGCCTTTTTTGTGTGAAAAGAACGCCGGGGGAACCGCCCTCCGGGCTAGTCTCACCTGTTTCAAACACAAATATCTAGTAAAATCATTATAAAAACCATAATTTTCTCTAAAATATTACAAACTTCCTTTGAATTGCTTGATGTTAATTACAGAATGTAATAAAATAAACACACAAGAGGGGGGCGAACACCCTCCACTGTTTGCATCGTTGCAGAAGGAGGTATTACTAATGAAGAAACTGTTTGCTTTTGCGCTGGCAGTCATGATGCTGGCGGCAGTAGCCTACGCCGCCACCGCCGTGGCGTCCCCCGTCTACCAGGCGGATGTAAAGCCGGGTGACAGCATCAACATCGACAAGGACGGCGTGGACAATGACAAGGTGGATGTCACCGTCCCTGGCGTCACCGTCCCCGACCCCGTTGAGCCGGAGGAGACCCCCGACGACCCCACCCCCGAGCCGGAGCCGGAGCCTACCCCCGACCCCGAACCCGACAC
>CAJUFR010000016.1 GCA_910585525.1 uncultured Angelakisella sp. | reverse complement strand
GCATGCGGCTGTTAACCGCAGGGTCGTCTGTTCGAGCCAGACAGGGGGAGCCAGAAAAGCCTGGAGCGGTGGTTCCAGGCTTTTTTTGTACAGACAGTAAGGGAGGCAACACCATGGAACAGCTGCTGAAGCAGATCGAGGAATGGAACAAGGCCAGCGAGTTTTCCCGGGCTATCGCCGCCATCGAGGCCATCCCGGAGGAGGAGCGGGGTTTCCTCCTTACCCTGTGGCTGGGGCGGCTTTACGGCAACCTGGCGGTGCTGGGGGATTATGACCAGCGGGAGTGGGAGGACAGCAGGGGCCGGTCCAGACGGCAGATGCCCAACTATCGACTGATACAAAAGTCCTTCCAGATATTCCGCTCGATCCAGGAGGAAGGGGAGAAGGACCCGACCTGGAACAGCCGGATAGCCTATTCTCTTTGGGCGATGGAGGAGGGCCAGCAAGCCCTGGCCTATGCCAGGCGCTGGCTGGAACTGGCCCCGGATGACCCCGACGCCCAGGAACTGGTATCCGAGATCGAGGGTTTTCTCTGGGACCAGGAGGAGGACGACACCGGGCGGAAAGACAACGCCAAGTGGAAGGACGACAACAGCTGACACCAAAAAGAGAAGGCAGGCCACGCTGGTCCGCCTTCTCTTTTGGTATCAGGGGGATGTTTATGGTTTCTCATACCCGTGGGGGCTGATGGTGTAGCCGCCGGTCTCCTCCACCGTCAGGTAGAATACCTGCTTGCCATCCTTCACCTGGACATAGCAGACGCCGTTCTCGAACTTGTCGGTGATCTCCATCTTCTGGTTGTGGTAGTAGGCCCAGACGGAGCCATCTTCCTGGAAGTCCACCTGGGGGTAGTCAAGGTGCTCCATGATCTCATCCTCGGTAAGGGGTCGCTCCTTGCCGTTGTCATCGATGGCGACACCGCCGCCGCCCATGGTGTGCTGCTGGCCCTCCTGGTCCAGGTAGTTGAGGGTGTAGCTGCCCCCTTGGATATCCAACACGGCGTCGGTCTGGTCCCCGTGGATCCAAACCTGGACCGCCCGCTGGATGCCCCCCACATCGGCGGCGTAGGCCACGGTGGCCATGGCGGCCACCATCAAAGCTGCTGCGCAAACTGCTACGAACCGGCGGACTGGCATGATCTTAACGTTTTTCATATTACTGACCTCCACAAATCGATCACCGGAGGCATGGAGCAGAGAAAAAGTCCTCTGATACCGTTCCTTGTCAGTCATCCTTCCATTCCTCCTTAAGCTTTGATTTCAGGAGCGCCCGTGCCCGGCTCATTCGACTGCGGATGGTGCCGCTGGGACAGTGCAGGATGCCTGCGATCTCCCGGATATCGTAGTCCTCGTAGTAGTACATGTGGACCACGATGCGGTACTTCTCATCCAGCCCCATAACGGCTTCAAAGAGGCGGCTGTCCGCCGGCTCCTCGAAGGGGAGAGAGGCCATAGTGTCCTCCCAATCCACCTGGTTGCGCCGCCAGAAGGAACTGCGGATATCCTTGGCCCGGTTGATAGCCACCCGGATGAGCCATGCCTTGACATGCTCCTCGCTCTCAAAGTCCTTTCTGGCGTTGTCGTACCGGATCAGTGTATCCTGGGTCACGTCCTCCGCGTCCTCCCGGTTTTGGCAAACGGTGTAGGCGATGGAGAACAACCGATCCCGGTACCTCTCATAGATGCTTTCTGTCGTTGGCTTCACAAAAACGCCCCTTTTCTGATGGAACCTGATTCGCATCTCCTGGCACACCGCCTGGACAAATCTTTTTCCGCCCAGGCTGCGTCAAAAATGCTCGAAAGGCACAAAGCCTTTCTCCGCTTTTTTCCTTGCTGGACGAAAAAAACTTCGTCCATTCGGTGCACCCTGAGATACGAATCAGGTTCGTTGAAGGTCCCTTCACCAATAACACGGACGACCACCGGAAAAGGTTGCAAGGTCAGGAAAAAAATTTTTGGAAAAGGAAAAAGGGCAGGTGGCGCCTACCCTTCTTTTGGATGGGATGTCAAATACAACAACTCTCCCCGTCCCCATGGTCATGCTCCACCTCCCGGAGTTTTCCCACAATGGGCTCGGGGTCGATGCCCTGGCGGGTGTAGTAGTCGGCCAGGGCGGCCCGGACCGCCTGCTCCGCCAGCACCGAGCAGTGGACCTTTACCGGGGGCAGGCCGTCCAGCGCCTCCATCACCGCCTTGTTGGTGACCTTTAACGCCTCCTCCACCGTCCGGCCCTTGATCATCTCGGTGGCCATGGAACTGGTGGCGATGGCTGCCCCGCAGCCGAAGGTCTTGAACCTCACGTCGGTGATGGTGTCCCCCTGTATCCTCAGGTACATCTTCATGATATCGCCGCACTTGGCGTTGCCTACCTCCCCGATGCCGTTGGCGTCGGGCAGTTCCCCCACGTTCCGGGGGTTGGTGAAGTGGTCCATCACCTTTTCGGAATAGATCATCGCTTTTTACATCCTTTCTGACAGGATACTTTAGTTATCCTTAATCTTTTCCCACACCGGGGACATGGCCCGCAGCCGCTCCACCACCTGGGTCACCCCGGTGATGATCTCCTCCACCTGGTCCGGGGTGTTCAGGTCCCCCAGGGAGAGCCGCAGGCTGCCGTGGGCCACCTCGTGGGGCAGGCCGATGGCCAGCAGGACATGGCTGGGGTCCAGGGAACCGGAGGTGCAGGCCGAGCCGGAGGAGACGCAGATATCCCGGTTATCCAGCAGCAGCAGGAGGGATTCCCCCTCCACCCCCTCAAAGGAGATGTTGCAGTTGCCGGGCAGCCGCCGGTGGGGGTGGCCGTTGAGGTGGGTCTTGGGCAGCTTGGTCAGCGCCTGGATGAGCCGGTCCCGCATGGCCTGGACCCGGGCGGTCTTTTCCGGCAGGCCCTCCAGCGCCTCCACGATGGCGGCCCCCATCCCCACGATGCCGGCCACGTTCTCGGTGCCGGCCCGGCGGCCCCTCTCCTGGCCGCCCCCCTCCAGGAGGGTGGCGGGGAAGGGGCAGCCCTTGCGGATGTACAGCGCCCCCACCCCCTTGGGCCCGTGGAACTTGTGGGCGGAAAGGGACAAAAGGTCGATGTTCAGCGCCTCCACGTCGATGGGCAGGTGGCCCACCGCCTGGACGGCGTCGGTGTGGAAGGGGACCCCCCTGCTCCGGCAGGCCGCCCCGATCTCCGCCACCGGCTGGATGGTGCCGATCTCGTTGTTGGCGAACATGATGGACACCAGGGCGGTCTCCCTGGTGATGGCCTTCTCCACATCCGCCACCGAGACCAGGCCGTCCCGGTCCACCGGCAGGTAGGTCACGGTAAAGCCCTCCTTCTCCAGCGCCTTGCAGGTGTGGAGGACGGCGTGGTGTTCGATGGCGCTGGTGATGATATGCTTTTTCCCCTTGGCGGCCAGGGCGTGGGCCACCCCCTTGATGGCCCAGTTGTCCGACTCGGTGCCGCAGGCGGTGAAGAATATCTCGCTGGGCTGGGCGTTCAGCGCCTGGGCCAGCTGGGCCCTGGCGTCCTCCACCGCCCCCCGGGCCTCCCGGCCGATGCCGTAGATGCTGGAGGGGTTGCCGTAATGCTGGCTCAGCCAGGGCAGCATCTGCTGGAGGACCCGGTGGCTTACCTGGGTAGTGGCGGCATTATCCGCGTAGATGGTGGTACTCATTCTTTCTATACGCTCCCTTTGTCCAGAGTTATCAGTGGTCGTTGGGTCAATTATATACTATTTTAGTATACTTTGCAAGAGGTTTTCGCTCCTCTTTTTCCATTTTCCTGTTATTTCCCCTGGGAGCACTTGGCAGCGTCGATGGCCAGCACGATCATCAGGCAGAGGAGGGCGTCCTTGGGCTGGGGGATGTTCATAGAATAGGTATCGGTCCAGTTCCATACCTGCTTCTGGAGGCTCATCACGGTGCGGCTGCCGTCCATCACCTGGTAGTCCCACTCCCACAGGTCCCCGTCCACCGTCCAGCCGTTACAGTCCAGGGTGAACCTGGGGCGGAAAAAGGTGAATTCCTTGGTGATGGTCCCCGCCAGCCGGTCCCCCAGGTAGAGTTGGAACCGGGGCAGCAGGGTGAGGACCTTCTCCTGCACCGTCCCCAGGTGCTCCCCCTGGGCGTCGTAGATCTGGAGCCGGTGCCCCCAGCTCAGTTCCCCCTTGACGGTATAGACGACGCTGCCGTCCCGGTCAAAGACATCGTAGCTGTCCAGCCAGGAAAAGAGCCGCTGCTTGAACATCAGTTTCATTTTTTTGCCTCCCCCTACCGGTACTTCGCCGATTCCGCCACCGCCATCCGGTCGCAGCACTCGTTTTCCGGGTGGCCGGCGTGGCCCTTGACCCAGACGAACTCCACCTGGTGCTGCTCCAGCAGCGGCAGCAGCTGCTGCCAGAGGTCAACGTTGAGCACCGGGTCGTTCCCCGCCTTCTTCCAGCCCCGGCGCTGCCAGGAGCGGAGCCAGCCCTTGGTGACGGCGTCCACCAGGTACCGGCTGTCGCTGGTGAGGATGACCCGGCAAGGCTCCCGCAGGGCCTGGAGGCCCCGGATGGCGGCGGTCAGTTCCATCCGGTTGTTGGTGGTGTCCCGCTCCCCGCCGGAGAGTTCCTTCCGGGCCTCGCCATAGATCAGCACGGCGCCCCAGCCCCCGGGTCCCGGGTTGCCGGAGCATGCGCCGTCGGTATAGAGGTGGACAGTCTTTCGTTCCATAGGGGGAGCCTCCTTCTCATTCTATGCCAAACAGGGCAAGGCAGGTGTTACGCTTAGATATCAATTATATACTTTAAATGTAGCGATAGCAATAGTTAGCAAGACCGCACAAAAGACGCAACAACACACAAATATTTACAGAATATTTACATTTACCCAGGAGAGGGTCCGGCATCCGCCCCGATGTCTACAAAACATAACAAATTTCCCCCTTGACGAGCCACCACCGAACAAGTATAATAAAAAACAGATAGCATATTTGTGCAACCTGCCTATCCAGGCAGAAGGGGCGGGCCGTTCCTGCCCGGCATTGAAGATAAAGACGATAATTTAGGAATTGTTTCCCCCGGCCCGGGACCGGGCGGGGGAGTTTCCGGGGAACTGTCAACCCCCCGGGCCTGTCCAAAAAACAGGGATACCGCTTTCCCCCCCGATGAGCATCCCCCGGCGTGGCTGTGGGATGCCTTGACGGGCTGCTTTGCAGCGCCTTCGGGGGAAGGCCGCCTCCCTTTCTTTGGCCAGCGATACAATGAAAAATGACATCAGACGATATCAAAAGGAAAGATGGAGGTTTTACAAACAGTGGCAGAAAAAAAGAATATCGAGAGCAAGATACTGGCCCCGGAGGGCTTTGTGGAGAAGCTGCACCCCCGCCGCGGGAACCGGAGGCCCGCCCCCCAGGAGGCCCCGGCGGAGAAGAAGCCCTCCCAGGAGGAGCGCCCCCGCCGGGGACGCCGCCCCATGGCCCAGATCGGCAAAAAGCCGGCGGAGCAGCAGGAGCCCCAGCGGGCGGCGGAAAAGCCGGCCCAGCCCCCCCGGGAAAAGCAGCCCCGGGGCCGGGGCCAGAAGCAGCCCCAGGCGGCGCAGCAATCCCAGGCCATGGCGGAGGTCCAGCCGGAGCAGCAGCCCCGGCGGCAGCAGCGGGGCCAGGGTGGCCAGCGGCAGCAGCGGAGCCAGACCCCTCCCCCCGCCCAGAATGACCAGGGCCGCCAGAAGGACCGCCAGCGGGAGCAGCGCCCCCGCCGCGGCAAGGCCCTGATGGAGAACAGCACCCTGATGCTGGCCCCGGAATCGGTGAAGTGCCCCATGAAGCGTGGCACCCACCAGCTGAAGCCCGGGCGCCCCACCCTGCGGATCATCTCCCTGGGGGGATTGGGGGAGATCGGCAAGAACATCACCGTCTACGAGTGCGGGGAGGATATCCTCATCGTGGACTGCGGCCTGGCCTTCCCCGATGACGACCTGCTGGGGGTGGATATGGTCATCCCCGACTTCACCTACCTCACCCGGAACCGGGACAAGATACGGGGGGTGTTCCTCACCCACGGCCACGAGGACCACATCGGCGGCCTGCCCTACCTGCTGCGGGAGATCGGTGTGCCGGTCTACGGCACCGCCCTGACCCTGGGCCTGGTGGAGGGCAAGCTGCGGGAGCACGGCCTGGTGGGCAAGGTGCGGCTGGCGGTGGTCCGCCCCGGCGAGACCATTAAGGCCGGCTGCATGGCGGTGGAGTTCATCCACGTCAACCACTCCATCCCCGACGCCTGCGCCCTGGCGGTCCACACCCCCGACGGGGTGGTGATCCAGACCGGTGACTACAAGATCGACTACACCCCCATCGAAAGCGAGGTCATCGACCTGGCCCGGTTCGGGGAACTGGGGAGCCAGGGGGTCCTGGCCCTGCTGGCCGATTCCACCAACGCCGAAAAGCCGGGCAGCACACCCAGCGAGCGCATTGTGGGGGACAGCTTTGATAAGCTGTTCAAAAACGCCGGCAGCAAGCGGATCATCATCGCCACCTTTGCCAGCAACATCCACCGCATCCAGCAGATCATCGACGCCGCCGTCAAGACGGGGCGGAAGGTGGCGGTGTTCGGCCGCAGCATGCTCAACGTGGTGTCGGTGGCCACCCAGCTGGGGTACCTCACTGTCAAGCCCGGCACCATCATCGACGTGGAGCAGATGCGCAGCTACACCGACGAGCAGCTGGTGGTGGTCTGCACCGGCAGCCAGGGGGAGCCCATGAGCGCCCTCAGCCGGATGTCCACCGGGGACCACCGCCAGGTGCGGGTGGGGCCCAGCGATTATATCATCCTCTCCGCCACCCCCATCCCCGGCAACGAAAAGCTGGTGGGCAACGTGGTCAACGACCTGATGAAGCTGGGGGCGGATGTCATCTACGAGCGGATGTACGACGTCCACGTTTCCGGCCACGCCTGCCAGGACGAGACCAAGATGATCCTCAGCCTTACCCGGCCCAAGTACTTCGTCCCGGTCCACGGGGAGTACAAGCACCTGATGAAAAACGCCGGTGTCGCCCGGAGCATGGGGATGGAGCGGAAGAACATCATCATCAGCGATATCGGCCGTGTCATCGAGACCGACGGTGTCAACATGCGGCTCAACGGCACCGTCCCCTCCGGCCGGGTGCTGGTGGACGGCCTGGGTGTTGGCGACGTGGGCAGCGTGGTCCTCCGGGACCGGAAGCTGCTGGCGGAGGAGGGCCTCATCGTGGTGGCCGCCGCCATCGACGGCGTCAGTGGCGAGGTGGTGGCGGGACCCGACCTGGTCTCCCGCGGCTTCGTCTACGTCCGGGAGAACGAGGAGATGATGGAGGGGGCCCGGCGGACGGTGCTGACCTCCCTGTCCCAGTGCAAGCTGACCGGCTACCGGGACTGGAGCGCCATCAAAAACCGCATCCGGGACGACCTGGCGGATTACATCTACGCCAGGACCCGCCGCCGCCCCATGATCCTGCCGGTGCTGGAGGAAGTCAACGGCTGACCGAGCCAAAAAACCTGAACATGCGACAAGCCTTTTTTCCAGACTTGCCGCATGTTGTCGTTTATGGTATACTATACTTTAACTATACGATTATCCTGACCAAAAGGAGGGGGTGGGCCGTATGCTGGACCGGATGAACCTTTACCGACCGGTGATCTACGGGATGCTTGCCATCAGCGGGCTGGCGGCGGGGGCCTCTTATTTCTTTGTGGACCTCCGTCTTTTCTCCATCTTCCTGGCCAGCTGGGGGATCATGGCCCTGTGGGCGGCGATCCACTGTTCCCGCATCAGCCGGGACACCCGGCGGCAGCTGGCCGCCATCCGGGGATCCCTTCTGGGGGCCCGGGAGGAGACGGTGGCGGAGTACCCCATGGCCACCATGATCGTCCGGGAGACCGGGGAGGTGCTGTGGCAGAACGATTACTGCCGCCAGCGGGTGCTGGACGGGGAGGACGCCTTTGGCAAACGGCTGGACCAGGTGATCCCGGGGCTGGAACTTTCCGGCGAGTGCGGGCCCCAGGGGCAGAACGTCACGGCAGGGGGACGGATGTACACCCTCTACTGGGTCCAGACCCAGCGCCAGGGGGAGCCGGTCCGTGTCCTCTACCTCTTTGACGACCACGACCTGAAGGTCTACGCCAAGGAGTATTTCGACTCCCGGCCCTGGGTGCTGCTGATGGTCATCGACAACTTCTCGGAACTGTTTTTGGACGCCAAGGAGAACGAGCGCAGCAAGACCATGTCCGAGATCGAGCATATCATCGAGACCTTTGCCGAGGAGAACTGCGGCCTGCTGAAAAAGCTGGATAAGGAC
The DNA here is from genome assembly GCA_910585525.1 of uncultured Angelakisella sp. Taxonomy (GTDB): domain Bacteria; phylum Bacillota; class Clostridia; order Oscillospirales; family Ruminococcaceae; genus Angelakisella. Next base: position 29,292 of record CAJUFR010000016.1, on the reverse strand, counting down.
CGGTATATCGCCGTCATCGAGGACCGGTACATGCGCCGGGTGGAGGCCAGCCGGTTCCAGGTGCTGGACCAGATACGGGGCATCACCGCCGGGGACCGCATCTCCGCCACCATGTCCATCGGGGTGGGGAGCAAGGAGGGGAGCCTCCACGAATCGGAGGCCCTGGCCCGCCAGGCCCTGGATATGGCCCTTGGCCGGGGCGGCGACCAGGCCGCCGTCAAGCTGCGGGACGGGTACGAGTTCTTCGGCGGCGTCAGCAAGGGGGTGGAGAAGCGCAACAAGGTCCGCACCCGCATCGTTGCCAACGCCATCACCGAGATCGTCCAGACCAGCCAGAACATCCTGGTGATGGGCCACCGGTTCGCCGACCTGGACTGCGTGGGGGCGGCGGTGGGCCTTTGCGCCGGGCTGCGGAACATGGGCCGTACTGCCCGCATCGTCCTGGACGAGAACCGCAGCCTTGCCCAGTCCCTGGTGATCAAGATGCGGGAGGAGGGGCTGGGGGACCTGTTCATCAGCCCCGACACCGCCCTGGAGACCCTGTCCAACGACACCCTCCTCTTTGTGGTGGATACCCACGTCAAGACGCTGCTGGAATCCTCCACCGTCTACGCCGGGTGCCGCAACGTGGTGGTCATCGACCACCACCGCAAGATGGTGGACCACATCGACAACGCCATCATCTTCTTCCACGAGCCCTACGCCAGTTCCGCCTGCGAGATGGTGGCCGAACTGAACCAGTACCTGGGGGAGCAGCAGAAGATATCCGCCCCGGAGGCCTCCGCCATGCTGGCGGGCATCATGCTGGACACCAAGAACTTCACCCTCCGGGCGGGGGTCCGCACCTTCGAGGCGGCGGCCTACCTCCGGCGGATGGGGGCCGACACGGTGGAGGTGCGCAAGCTGTTCGCCTCCAACATGGAAAGCTACCAGCAGCGGGCCCAGCTGGTGGCGGCGGCCCGGGAGTACCGGGGCTGCGCCATCGCCTGCACCACCCGGGAGATGCCGGATATGCGGGTCATCGCCTCCCAGGCGGCGGATGAACTGCTGAACATCAGCGGTGTGGACGCCTCCTTCCTGCTCTTCAAGGTGGGCAGCGGGGTGAACATGTCCGCCCGGAGCATGGGGGCCATCAACGTCCAGGTGATCATGGAGACGCTGGGGGGCGGGGGGCACCTGACCATGGCCGCCGCCCAGCTGGCCGATATCTCCATGGACGACGCCTTCCAGAAGCTGCGGGAGGCCATCGACGGCTATTTTGAGGTAAACGCGCTGCCACCGGCTTCCAACGGTGGCTGACAAAAGAAAGGGGTACCCAATATGAAGGTGATTCTGACACAGGACGTCAAGGGCTCCGGCCGCAAGGGGGAACTGGTAAACGTCAGCGACGGCTACGCCAACAACTTTTTGCTCAAAAGGGGGCTGGCCATCCCCGCCACCCCCCAGGCCCTCAATGAGTTGAAGAACCGGGAGGCCGCCGCCGCCCACCGCCTGGAGGAGGAGAAGAAGGCCGCCCAGGCCGCCGCCAAGGAACTGGAGGGCAAGACGGTGAAGCTGTTCGCCCGGGGCGGCGCCGGCGGCAAGCTGTTCGGCTCGGTGAGCACCAAGGAGATCGCCGAGGCCATCCAGAAGGAGTTAGGGGTGGAACTGGACAAGCGGAAGATCAGCCTGGATGCCGAGATCAAGGCCTTCGGCACCTACACCGCCGAGGTGAAGCTGTACACCGGCGTTTCCGCCAAGGTGTACGTGGTGGTCAGTGAACAGCAGTAATGAAGTGAAGTAAGGGAGGGGGCGACCCCTCCTGTTCCTGAAAGGGGGGAACGAGATGCCCCAGGAGACCGGCCTGGATATCTACAGCCAGGCGATGCCGTACAGCCTGGAGGCGGAGCAGAGCGTCCTGGGGGCGCTGCTGCTGGACGCAGGCTGCATCCCGGCGGTGATGGAACTGCTGAAGCCGGAGTATTTCTACCGGCCCCAGCACCAGCAGCTGTTCGCCGTGGTGATCCAGATGTTCACCATGGGCCGAACCATCGACGTGGTGACGGTGCTGGAGCACGCCCGGCGGGAGAAGATCTTCGAGACCCCGGAGGACGCCAAGATCTACCTGGCCCAGCTGGCCCAGGTGGTGCCCACCACCGCCAACGTGGGGGCCTACGCCGCCATCGTCCAGGAAAAGCACTACCTGCGCAGCCTCATCACCGCCAGCCGGGAGGTGGTGGACAACGCCTTCGACCCCCAGGCCGACGCCATGGAACTGCTGGAGTTTGCCGAGCAGCGCATCTACGACATCCGCCAGGGGCGGCAGATGGGCACCATCCTCCCCCTGTCCAAGGTGCTGGTGGAGACCTACGACCACCTCCAGCGCATCAGCGGGGAGGACCGGAAGGATTATCTGGGGCTTTCCACCGGGTATAAGCTGCTGGACGCCATGATCACCGGGCTGAACAAGTCGGACTTTATCCTCATCGCCGCCCGCCCCGGCGTGGGCAAGACCGCCTTTGCCCTGAACATCGCCAGCAACGTGGCCAAACAGTCGGGCAAGGCGGTGGCCATCTTCTCCCTGGAGATGAGCAAGGAGCAGCTGGCCCAGCGGCTCCTTTCCGCCGAGGCGCTGGTGGAACTGCAAAAGCTGCTCACCGGCACCCTCACCGACAACGACTGGGTGAACCTGGCAAAGGCCACCCAGACCCTGGCCTCCTCCAAGATATACGTGGATGACAACGCCATCACCACGGTGGCGGATATCAAGGCAAAGCTGCGGCGGATCAAGGACCTGGGGCTGGTGGTCATCGACTACCTCCAGCTGATGACCAGCGGCCGGAACATCCAGAACCGTGTCCAGGAGGTCTCGGAGATGACCCGGAACCTGAAGCTGATGGCCAAGGAACTGAACATCCCGGTCATCACCCTGTCCCAGCTGTCCCGGAGCATCGAGAGCCGCAGCGAGCACAAGCCCATGCTGTCCGACCTCCGGGAATCGGGGTCCATCGAGCAGGACGCCGATATCGTCATGTTCCTGCACCGGGAGGCGCTGTACAACGACCAGGAGAGCGTCAACGACGCCAAGTGCATCGTGGCCAAGAACCGCCACGGGGAGACCGGGTCCATCAACCTCTACTGGGACGGGCAGTTCACAAGGTTTTCCAGCGTGGCCTTTGGCAGAGAGGGCTGAGTGATGTTTTCAAGAGATCGGATCGAGAAGCTATTGGAGAAGGCCCGGGAGATCGACAGCGGCTTTGAGTTGTTCGGCGCCAAGGCCCACCAGTACCGCCTCGGCCCGCCTGTGCCGGAGGAGTTCGTCCGGGATGTGGAGGAGAAATGCGGCTTCACCCTCCCGGAGGACTACCGCCGGTTCATCACCCGGGTGGGGGACGGCGGGGCCGGGCCGGATTACGGCATCGCCCCCTTTGGGGAGTTCTGGAAGAAGGGCTATTTCCAGGAGGACCAGTTTGCGGAACATCACCGGCGGGGCTGGCGGCGCAGCCTGGTGCGGCCCTTCTCCATCCGCCCCCTGCTTTGGGAGGAACGGGACAGCTGTATGTGCGACCCGGAGGTCTATGAAATGCACCCGGAACACTTCTTCGTCTGGGAGAGACCGGAAAACGAGTGGGAAACGCCCCGGAGCACCGATGGCTTTTTCTGCCTGGGGGACAAGGGCTGCGGCTGGGGGTACGGCATCGTGCTGAACGGGGAAAAGCGGGGCCAACTCTTTACCACCGACCACGAAGGCGGTTTTGCCTGGGAGGCATACAGCTTCGACGAGTTCTACCGCGGCTACCTGGAGAGACTGGCCGATACCAAGGCCCTCCAAAGGGAGTTGGAATGGTGGCGGGGGCGCTTCAAACGTTGAACAAGGGAGGGAGGGTCCGGGTATGGCAGAGCGGGAGGCCCTGTACCAAAAGGCCCTGGCCGCCATCCAAGCGCACCAGATGATCCAGCCGGGCGACACCGTCGCCGCCGGGGTTTCCGGCGGGGCGGATTCGGTGGCCCTGCTGGACTTTTTGCGCCATCTGCGGCGGTCTGTCCCCTTCACCCTGCTGGTCTGCCACCTGGACCACCAGCTGCGGGGGGAGGAGAGCCGCCGGGACGCCGCCTTTGTCCGGGAACTGGCGGAAAGGTGGGGGCTGCCCTACCGCTGCCGACAGGCGGACGCTGCCGCCTGGGCCCGGCTCCACCGGCTGACGGTGGAGGAGGCCGGGCGGCAGCTGCGGTACGCCTTCTTCCAAGAGTGCGCCGGGGAGACGGGGAAGATCGCCACCGCCCACACCCTTTCCGACAGCATGGAGACGGTGCTGCTGAACCTCTGCCGGGGGACGGGGCCTCGGGGGCTCCGGGGCATCCCGCCGGTGCGGGGGAACATCATCCGACCCCTTTTTGCCTGTACCCGGCGGGAGGTGGAGGACTACTGCCAGGAGCGGGGGCTGGCCTTTGTCACCGATTCCACCAACCTGCTGCCGGACTACAGCCGCAACCGCATCCGGCTGGAGGTGCTGCCCCGGCTGGAACTGCTGAACCCCGCCCTCCCCGCCGCCTTCGCCCGGTTCATGGACCGGATGGCGGACCAGTGGGCGCTGACCCGGCAGCTGGCGGAGGAGGCGAGGGAGACCATCCGCCGTCCCGATGGCCGCCTGGACCGCCAGGGGCTTTTATCTCTGCCGCCGCCGGTGCGGGAAGCCATCCTGCTGGAACTGCTGGAGACAGCGGGCAAGCAGTCCGCCCGGCTGGTGGAGGAGATGGAAAGGGCCGCCCGGCGGGGCTCCGGGGAGGTGCAGCTGGGGGAAACGGTGTTTTTCACGGCGGATCAGGAGACGGTTGGGCTGGTGTCCCGGCGGCGGGAGGCGGAAAGTCCCCCGCCCCTGGCGGTGGAACTGGACCTCCTGTCCCTGGCCCGGCCCCTGGTTCTCCCCCTGGGAGGGGGGCGGACGCTGCGCATCGCCCCGGCGGAGGGAAAAAAAGAAAAACTGGCAGAAAAAATTAACAAATCGGCCTTAAAAAACTGTCTGGATTGTGGTAGAATAAAAGGCACTGTAATATTGCGCCGCAAGCAGCCCGGGGACCGGATGGCCCCGGCCTGGCGGAGGGCGGGGAGCCATCCCCTGAAAAAACTCTGCCAGGAGGCGGATGTCCCGCCGGAAAAGCGAGGGATGCTGGTAGTGGCGCAGGACGCGGAGGGGATCATATGGGCCGAGGGCTTCGGCGCGGACCGCCGGTGCGCCTGGCGGGAGGATTCCCGGCTTGGGTGTGTATGGGAAGTTATTACGGAGGGAAATGACGATGAAGGATAGCGACATCAAAAGCGTGCTCATCACCGAGGAGCAGTTGGCCGCCAAGGTGGCGGAGATGGGGGCGCAGATCAGCAAGGACTACCAGGGGCGCAAACTCATCATCCTGGGGGTCCTCAAGGGCTCGGTGGTCTTTATGTCCGACCTGATCCGCAGCATCACCGTCCCGGTGGAGATGGACTTTATGGCGGTCTCCAGCTACGGGGCGGGGGTCAAGACCAGCGGCGTCGTGAAGATATTGAAGGACCTGGACCGGCTCATCGCCGGGTACGACGTGCTGGTGGTGGAGGATATCCTGGACTCCGGCATGACCCTCAGCTACCTCACCGAACTGCTGCGGGAGCGGGACCCCGCCAGCATCCGCATCGCCACCCTGCTGGATAAGCCGGACCGCCGCAAGGTGGACATCAAGCCGGACTACGTGGGCTTCACCATCCCCGACGAATTCGTGGTGGGCTACGGCCTGGACTACGCCGAACTGTACCGCAACCTTCCCTATGTGGGGATACTCTCCCCCAGCGTCTATGAAAGTAACCAGTGACCCGTCCCGGCAAAGGGCCGGCGGCGCGCCGCTGAGACAGGAGTGTTTTTTACCTTGAACCAAAACAACAAAAGGGGCCTCTATATCTACCTGGGGATGCTGATGCTGGTGGTGTTCCTGGTGATGAGCTGGTTCAACAGCACCACCGGGAAAAAGGGGTCGGAGTACAACCGCATCATAGCGGACTTCCTCAGCGACCAGGTGGGGGAGTACCAGCTGGACTTCAACACCCGCACCCTCACCTACACCCTCTGGGCCGATATGCCGGAGACCCCGGCGGACACCCCCGATGAGGGCCAGTCCCAATCCCAGACCCCGGCGCTGCCCTCCCTGTTCCCCACCACCCCGGCGGTGAACCAGAAGGTTAAGACCTACCAGGTGCCGGACAACAGCCTGTTCATCAACGACGTCCACGACCACGTTGTGGAGTACAACGCCCAGCACCCGGACAAGCCGGTGAAGCAGGTCTACATCGGCTACAGCGACCCGTCCTTCCTCACCACCTGGCTGCCGGTGCTGCTGCCCATCGTGGCCATGGTGGCGCTGTGGTGGATGATCATGCGCCAGACCCGGGGCACCGGCAACCCCATGGCCTTCGCCAAGGCCCGGGCCAAGCTGCCCAGCGATGGCAACCAGGTGCTGTTTGCCGACGTGGCCGGCGCCGACGAGGAGAAGGCGGAACTCCAAGAGATCGTGGAGTTTCTGAAGAATCCCGAGAAGTTCAACGCCCTGGGGGCCCGCATCCCCAAGGGGGTGCTGCTCATGGGCCCTCCCGGCACCGGCAAGACCCTCCTTGCCAAGGCGGTGGCGGGGGAGGCCGGGGTGCCCTTCTTCTCCATCTCCGGTTCTGACTTTGTGGAGATGTACGTGGGCGTAGGTGCCTCCCGTGTCCGTGACCTCTTTGAGCAGGCCAAGAAGAACGCCCCCAGCATCGTCTTTATCGACGAGATCGACGCCGTGGGCCGACACAGAGGGGCGGGCCTTGGCGGCGGTCACGACGAACGGGAGCAGACGCTGAACCAGCTGCTGGTGGAGATGGACGGCTTCGGCCCCAACATGGGGGTCATCGTTATGGCCGCCACCAACCGCAAGGATATCCTGGACCCCGCCCTGATGCGCCCCGGCCGGTTCGACCGGCACATCACCGTCAACTATCCCGACGTCAAGGGCCGTGAGGAGATCCTCCGGGTCCACACCCGCAACAAGCCCATCGGCCCCGACGTGGACCTTGGCACCATCGCAAAAACCACCGGCGGCTTCACCGGCGCCGACCTGGAGAACCTCACCAACGAGGCCGCCCTGCTGGCCGCCCGGAAGGACAAAAAGGCCATCACCATGGAGGAGATCGAGGAGGCCACCATCAAGGTCATTGTGGGACCGGAGAAAAAGTCCCACGTGGTCACCGAGAAGGAACGGAAACTCACCGCCTACCACGAGGCGGGCCACGCCATCATCACCTACCACTGTCCTACCCAGGACAAGGTGCACCAGGTATCCATCATCCCCCGGGGCGGCGCGGGGGGCTTCACCCTCAGCCTGCCGGAAAAGGACGTCATGTACATGACCAAGCGGGAGATGGAGGAGAACATCTGCACCCTGCTGGGCGGCCGGATGGCGGAAAGCCTGATGCTGGACGACATCTCCACCGGCGCCTCCAACGACATCGAGCGTGCCACCAAGATCGCCCGGGCCATGGTGACCCGGTACGGCTTCAGCGAGCGGCTGGGCACCATGATCTACGGCAAGGACCAGAACGAGGTGTTCCTGGGGATGGAGATGACCCAGGACCGGGGCTATTCCGAGGAAGTGGCGGCCATCATCGACGAGGAGATCCGCCGCATCATCGACACCGCCCAGGCCCGTGCGGTGCAGATACTCACCGACAACCGGGAGATGCTGGAGCAGCTGAGCCAGTACCTGCTGGAATTCGAGAAGATCGACGGCGAGGTGTTCCAGCGCCTGATGGACGGCAGCAGCACCCTGGAGGAACTGATCGAGGAGACCAACCAGGCCAACGCCGTCCGCGCCGAGAAGCAGAAGCGGGCCCAGGAGGCCCGGGAGGCAGCGCAAAAGGCCCAGGAGGCCCAGCGGACCCAGTCCGGCGGGCGCCCCCACTTTACCCCGCCCTTTGTCAGCCGCCCCACCCAGACCCCCGCCCCCGACGACGAGGACCAGGACCAGGGCTTCCCCCCGGAGGCGTGACGACGCACGGGGAGATAAGCAAAAACCACCCGGGAGGGTGGTTTTTGCTTTGGGGGGTCAAAGGCCCTCGCTTTCAAGAAATTGCGAGATAGTCATACATTTGGGGCGTTCCATGTCAAGGGCCAAAAAGTCTTTGTCTCCGGTAAGAATCACATCGACATCGTACACGATAGCGGCGTTGAGGATGGGCTGATCCTTGGCATCCCGTATCAGCTTTTCGGCGTGGTCTACCCCAGGGATCAGTTCATAGGACAACTCCGCAAGAAGCACCTCTGCGTCTGGCAGATATTTAGGGGCTTTTCGCCAAAGGATGCTCCGCAGTTCTGAGATATTCCGGTCACATAACACCATTTCATGGTGCTCTGCAAGATAGAGCAGCCCTTTTGCAGGCTTGGAATGAGGAAAAAGCAGTGCGGAAAACAGGATGTTCGTGTCAACGAATATCCTCATTCGGCGTCCTTTCTATAACGCAGTTCATCCACCAGCGCCTGTATATCATCTTCGCTGGAGACACCCATCGCTTCCGCCGCGCCGGAAAAGGCGGCTTGGGCTTCGCGAATAGCCTGGGAGGATGCGTTGGTAAGGATGATATCGCCATTTTGATTTTGAAGGAACAGGACCTTATCCCCCGATCTGAGGCCAAGCGACCGTCGGATCTCCACAGGGAGGGTGATCTGGCCGTTGGCAGAGATTTTTGCTAAATTCATGGTAGTCCCCCTTTCTTTTCTTGAGATCAAAAGAAAACTTGAGCCTACTTCTATTATATGCGATGGAAGAAAAGAAGTAAACAGATAAAATGATAGATTTTTGATACAAGATACAGAGGACTCTCTCAAATCACAGCAACATCCCCGCCCGCCAAGGAAGAATTTGTGCATATTCCACAACCTTGGGAAAACCGCTCCCATGCCGTTGCGGCGGGGGCGGGGATTTGCTATAATAAAGCGTAAAAGTCAGGCTGGAAAAGAAAGGAGTTCTTTTATCATGATAGATCATCAGAAGATCGGCATCATCGGGGCGGGGCATGTGGGGAGCCATGTGGGCTGCGCCCTGCTGGCCCAGGGGCTTTGCAGGGAACTGGTGCTGCTGGATACCGACCGGAAAAAGGCGGTGGCGCAGGCCGACGACCTCCAGGATATGGTGGGCTTTGCCCCCCTCCAGGCCCGGGTGCGGGCCGGGGACTACGGCGACCTGGGGGACGCCGGTATCGTGGTGGTCTGTGCCAGCGGGCCCATCTGCAAGGAGGACCGGCTGGAGGAACTGGCGGAATCGGTGCGGGTGATGGATGAGATCATCCCAGGGCTGAAAAAAAGTGGCTTTGACGGCGTTTTGCTAGTTATCACTAATCCGGTAGACGTGGTGGCCCGGTACCTGGCGGTGCGGCTGGGGATGCCCTGGGGCCGGGTCATCGGCAGCGGGACGACGCTGGACACCGCCCGCCTGGTGCGGGAACTGTCCCGGCGCACCGGCGTCGCCCAGCACAGCATCCAGGGGATGGTGCTGGGGGAGCACGGGGAAAGCCAGGTGCCCTGCTGGAGCCAGGTCACGGCAGGCGGGGTGCCGGTCCGACGGCTGATGGAGACCGACCCCGCCTGGAAGGGGCTGGAGCCGGAAACACTGGGGGATGACGCCCGGGGGGCCGGGTGGGTCATCCTCTGCGGCAAGGGCTCGACGGAGTTCGGCATCGGCAACGCCGCCGCCCTTATCATCCGGGGGGTCCAGGGGGACGAGGGCCGTATCCTGCCGGTGTCGGTGCCGGTGGACGGGAGCGACGGCGGGGTGTTCGCCAGCCTCCCCTGCCGGTTGGGGAAAAACGGGGTGGAGCAGGTGTTCCGCCCCGACCTGGCCCCGGAGGAGGAAGAACGGTTCCGGGCCTCCTGCGCCCGGATGGAGGAGTTTTGGCGGACCATCCCCGGCGTGTGAAAAAAGACATTTATACATATCAATAAATAGGAGGACAAGGGTGTGAAACAACTTTTGAACCAGCGGTTCCTGGTGCCGCAATCCAGTGCCATGGCGGAGGTCACCGAGATGGCGGCCCGGTACGGGGACGTGATCAACCTTTCCATCGGGGACCCGGATATCCCAACCCCCCGGGGCATCATCCAGCAGGTGTACGAGGACGCCTTGGCGGGGCATACCAAGTATACCGACCCCCGGGGATACCCGGAACTGCGCCAGGCCATCCGGGACTTTTACCGGGAGGAGTACGGCGACCAGGTGGAGGACCAAGAGGTGTTCGTCACCGCATCCGGGGTAGTGGGGATGTACCTGGCCATGCAGGTGCTCCTGGACCCGGGGGACGAGGTCATCATCCCCGACCCCTACTTCACCTGCTACGCCGACCAGGTCCAGGCCGCCGGTGGCGTGCCGGTGTTCCTGCCCACCCGGGAGGAGGAGGGATTCGCCATCGACCTGGAGCGGCTGGAAAGTCTTGTGACTCCCCGGACCAAGGCGGTGCTCATCAACACGCCAAACAACCCCACCGGGGCCTGTCTCTCCCGGAAGCAGCTGGAGCAGCTGGCGGAGTTCTGTATGAAGCGCGATCTGTACGTGGTGGCGGATGATATCTATACCAACTTCACCTACGGGGAGCCGTTCTTCCCAATCCGGGCGCTGCCGGGGATGGGGGAGCGGACCATCACGGTGAACAGCTTCTCTAAAAACTTCATCATGACCGGGTTCCGGGTGGGGAATATCATCGCCCCGGCGCCGGTGGTCCGTGCATTGAAGCAGATGAATGAATACGTGGTATACTCCGCCCCGGCGCTGTCCCAGCGGGGGGCGCTGTGGGCGCTGCGGGAGCGGGCCAGGCTGGAGCCGCCTATCCTGCAACAGTTCCGGGAGCGGATGGAGTACGCCGCCAAGCGCATCAACCAGGTGGGATGGATGACGGTGCCGGTGCCCCAGGGGAGCATCTATCTCTTCCCCAGCATCCGAAGGACGGGGATGACCTCGGCGCAGGTGACCCGGCGGATACTGGAGGAGGCCCATGTGCTGGTGCTGCCGGGGGATACCTTTGGGGCCTGCGGGGAGGGGTATTTGCGGATCGCCTGCACGGTGGAAAACTCGGTGATGGGGGAGGCGATGGACCGCATCGCAGGGATGAGTATGTAGGGATAGATGGACATGAATATAGCGGGGCAAAGCCCCGCCCCGACCCCGGCGGCACGCCGGTCCCCCTTCAAACCAGAAAAAAGAACATATTTTCGCACCAAAATTTGTGAAAAAGGGAGGTTTTTCCGGCCCGGGGGCGGATCTGCTTGACAAGTGGTGATAAAATAGAGGATACTATATAGGCCTGCCAAAAGGGCAGGTCCTTTAGCTTTGCATCAAATCAGATGGAGGGACGACATGGCGGCAAAAGCCAAGACTTATGATAACGAAAGCATCTCCTCGCTGAAGGGGGCGGATCGGGTGCGCAAGCGCCCGGGGGTCATCTTCGGCTCCGACGGCATTGAGGGCTGCCAGCACTCCGCCTTCGAGATATTATCCAACGCCATCGATGAGGCCCGCTCCGGTTACGGGAAAAAGATCATCCTCACCCAGTACGCCGACGGCGCCATCGAGGTCCAGGACTTCGGCCGGGGCTGCCCGGTGGACTACAACCCCAAGGAGGAACGCTTCAACTGGGAGTTGGTGTTCTGCGAACTCTACGCCGGGGGCAAGTACGACGCCGAAGGGGATTATGAATACTCCCTGGGCCTCAACGGCCTGGGTTCCTGCGCCACGCAGTATTCCTCCGAGTATATGGACGTGCAGATTTTACGGGATGGATTCCAGTATGACCTCCACTTTGAGAAGGGGGAGAACATCGGCGGGCTGAAAAAGACCCCCGGGGCGGGGAAAAAGACCGGCACCCGCATCCGGTGGAAGCCTGACCTAGAAGTATTCACAGATATCAATATTCCTGCGGACTACTTCCAGGATGTCCTCAAGCGCCAGGCGGTGGTGAACCCCGGAATCCAGTTTCTGCTCCGGGTCCAGGAGGGGAAGGGGTTCCAGGAGACCACCTATTACTATGAAAACGGCATCCGGGACTATGTGGAGGAACTGGCCGGGGGCCAGGCCCTGACCCCGGTGCAGTTCTGGACGGCGGAGCGCACCGGCCGGGACCGGGCGGACAAGCCGGACTACCGGGTGAAGCTGGGGGTGGCCCTCTGCTTCTCCAACAAGCTGTCCCTTACCGAATACTACCACAACTCCAGCCACCTGGAGCACGGCGGCAGCCCGGAGAAGGCGGTAAAGGCCGCCCTGGTCTACCAGATCGACGCCTGGCTGAAGGCGGCGGGGAAGTACCTGAAAAACGAGGGAAAGATCAGCTACCAGGACGTGGAGGACTGTCTGGTGCTGGTCTCCTCCAGTTTCTCCACCCAGACCAGCTACGAGAACCAGACCAAAAAATCCATCACCAACAAGTTCATCCAGGAGTGCATGACCGAGTTTTTGAAGCACCAGCTGGAGGTCTATTTCATCGAGAACCCGGACGACGCCGCCCGCATCGCCGAGCAGGTGCTCATCAACAAGCGGAGCCGGGAGAACGCCGAAAAGACCCGCCTGAATCTGAAAAAAAAGCTGGCGGGGACGCTGGACATGTCCAACCGTGTCCAGAAATTCGTGGATTGCCGCAGCCGGGACACCAGCCGCCGGGAACTGTATATCGTGGAGGGCGATTCCGCCCTGGGCTCCTGCAAGCTGGGGCGGGACAGCGAGTTCCAGGCCATCATGCCGGTGCGGGGCAAGATACTCAACTGCCTCAAGGCGGATTACAACCGCATTTTTAAGAGCGATATCATCGTGGACGTGATGAAGGTGCTGGGCTGCGGGGTGGAGGTGGAGAGCCGCTCCAACAAGGACCTGAACTCCTTCGACCTTTCCGGCCTGCGGTGGAACAAGGTGGTCATCTGCACCGATGCCGATGTGGACGGCTTCCAGATCAGGACGCTGATATTGACGATGCTCTATCGGCTCACCCCCACCCTCATCCGGGAGGGATATGTCTACATCGCCGAATCCCCCCTTTACGAGATCACCACCAGGGACGACACCTACTTCGCCTACTCCGACGCCGAGAAGACACGGCTCTGCAAGGAACTGGAGGGGCAGAAGTACAGCCTCCAGCGGTCCAAGGGGCTGGGCGAGAACGAGCCGGACATGATGTGGCTCACCACCATGAACCCGGAGACCCGGCGGCTCATCAAGGTGATGCCTGACGACGTGGAGGAGACCGCCCGGATGTTCGACCTGCTGCTGGGGGACAACCTTAGCGGCCGGAAGGAGTACATCGCCGAGTTTGGCAGCCAGTATCTGGAGATGGCGGATATTTCGTAAAGGAGGCCCGAAGGATGTACCGTGCCAACCTGGACCACTGGGAATACAGGATCGATACTGGCCAGGAGGTCCTGGCCCCCACCTGGGAGCAGCTAAAGGCCCTGATCCTGGAACTGGATGAGGACAAGCAGACGCTGGTGACCTACGGCGACGAGGAAAAGATATTTATACTTGTCGATGAAACTGTTTCGCCCGACAGCAGTGAAGAAGTGGAACTGGTGACCGGGGGCCAGCGGGGCCGGTTCCACCGGCGGGAGTGCGTGTTCCTGCCTGCCGTCCTGACGGCGGCGGAGACCTACTACCGCACCCACGCCCCGGATGCCGGCCTTTGTTGGCAGGAATAGAGAGGAGCCGACCATGAAACTGCTTTTCCTCCACGGCCTGGGCCAGGGGCCGGACAGCTGGAGCGGGGTGCTCGACGCTTTGGGCCTGGATACCAATGCTGCCTGCCCTGACCTTTTCCGGCTGTGCAGCGAGGGGCCGGACTACCCAAGTCTCTGCGCCGCTCTGGAGGGCTGCATCGAGGACCTCCCGGGGCCGGTGGTCCTTTGCGGCCTCTCCCTGGGGGCGGTGCTGGCACTGGACTACGCCACCCGCCGCCCGGAGAAGGTGGCGGGGCTGGTGCTCATCGCCCCCCAGTATAAAATGCCCCGGGGGCTGCTGCGGCTGCAAAATATCATCTTCCGCCTAATGCCGGAGCGGGCCTTCGCCGGGGCTGGGATGGGGAAGAGGGACACCATCCGCCTTACCACCTCCATGATGGAACTGGACTTCCGCCAGCAACTGGGCCGGGTGGCCTGTCCCGTCCTGGTCCTGACAGGGGAAAAGGACGCCGCCAACCGCAAAGCCGCCGGGGAACTGGCAAAGCTGCTCCCCGACGCCATCGCCCGGGAGATACCGGGGGCGGGGCACGAGGTGAATATCGACGCCCCGGGGGAACTGGCGGCGGCCATCTGTGGGTTTGCGGAAAATATATCGACATCGATGAATGAATAAAGGGGGGCTTTTGTGAGCCAGAAAACCAAGACCGCCGAGATCCTCTGTGTCGGCACCGAACTGCTGATGGGCAACACCGTCAACACCAACGCCACCGCCATCGCCCGGGGGCTGGCGGAGGCAGGGCTGAACCTCTACCACCAGACGGTGGTGGGGGACAATCCCCAGCGCCTGCGGGAGGCGGTGGAACTGGCCCTTTCCCGGGCGGATATGGTCATCACCACCGGGGGACTGGGGCCCACCTACGACGACCTGACCAAGGAGACCATCGCCGGGACCCTGGGCCGCAAACTGCTCCCCCATGAGGAGAGCCAGCGGTGGGTGGAGGAATACTTCCGGCGGGTCGGCCGGACCCCCTGTCCCAATAACCAGAAGCAGGCCATGATGCCGGAGGGAGCGGTGGTGTTCCAGAACCACAACGGCACCGCCCCCGGCTGCGCCGTCACCGGGACGGGGCGGTGGGAGGGCAAGACCGCTATCCTCCTCCCCGGCCCGCCCCGGGAGTGCGAGCCCATGTTCCGGGAGCAGGTGCTGCCCTACCTCCGCCGGGACAGCGGCACCCGGCTGGTGAGCCGCTGCCTTTACTTCTACGGCATCGGGGAATCGGACCTGGCCCACCGGCTGGACCGGCTGATGCGGGAGAGCAAGAACCCCACCGTCGCCCCCTACTGCAAACCCGGCGAGGTGATGCTCCGCCTCACCGCCCGGGTGGAGGAGGGGGAGGACCCCGGCCCCATCCTGGACCCGGTTGTGGAGGAGATCCGCCGGGAGGCGGGGGAGTGGCTCTACGGCGTCAACGTGGGCAACCTCCAGACCGCCCTGGTCCACACCCTGCTGGCCAAGGGACTGACTGTCGCCACGGCGGAAAGCTGCACCGGCGGCCTGGTGGCCCAGCGGATCACCAGCGTCCCCGGGGCGTCCTCGGTGTTCCAGTGGGGGGTGGTGACCTATTCCTGCGAGACCAAGCGGAAGCTGCTGGGGGTCTCCCAAAAGACGCTGGACAGCTACGGGGCGGTATCCCCCCAGACCGCCATGGCCATGGCCCGCCGGGCCCGGGTGAAGTCCGGGGCGGATATCGGTATCTCGGTCACCGGCAACGCCGGCCCGGAGCCCAGCGAGGGCAAGCCGGTGGGGCTGGTCTATGTGGGCCTGGACAGCGAGAATGTCACCTTGGCCGAGGAACTGCACATCCAGACCATGGAGGACGGTGGCCGGGAGTATATCCGGGAGATGGCCGCCAGCCGGGCGCTGTACCTGGCGCTGAAGGCGGCGAAGCAGAGGGTGAAGTAGGGTAGGTCACTATAAATAAAGGGTCAAAAAGGGGTGGTCGCTCTATGATGATCGATACAGAAAGCATGGTCCCCTTTGAGCGGGCGGAGCAGGATTTTTCCCAGGTCCTGCGGCTGGTAGACCGGTTTGGCTCTGCCCTAATTATCAAAGATGACCTTCCCCGTTATTTGGTATTGGACCTCAGTCGACCGGAAAACGGGGCACATGTACCGGATATGATCGACCTTAAAACAGGAAACGAGAGTGAGTAAAGCTATGCCACGAAAGAAAAAAGACGCCCCATCCCCTCGGCGGGGCGGGGTGCATGGACATATCGAGAACGGCGGGGTGGTGATCCAGCAGCCCATCGTCAGTACCCTGCGGGAAAACTACATGCCCTACGCCATGAGCGTCATCGTCTCCCGGGCCATCCCGGAGATCGACGGCTTTAAGCCCTCCCATCGAAAAATATTATACACAATGTATAAAATGGGGCTGTTAAACGGAGATAAGCGGAAATCCGCCGATATCGTGGGCCAGACCATGGCCCTGAACCCCCACGGGGACCAGGCCATCTACGAGACCATGGTCCGCCTGGCCCGGGGGAACGGGGCGCTGCTGGTGCCCTATGTGGACAGCAAGGGGAACTTCGGCAAGGCCTACAGCCGGGATATGTCCGCCGCCGCCTCCCGGTACACCGAGGCCAAGCTGGAAAAGGTGTGCAAGGAACTGTTCTCCGAGATCGACCGGGACACGGTGGACTTCGTGGACAACTACAACGGCCAGATGAAGGAGCCGGTGCTGCTCCCTGTCACCTTCCCCTCCATCCTCACCAACGCCAACACCGGCATCGCGGTGGGGATGGCCAGCAATATCTGCTCCTTCAACCTGGCGGAGGTGTGCGAGACCGCCATCGCCCGGCTGCGGGACAAGGACGCCCCCATCGCCGAGACGCTGAAGGCCCCGGACTTCCCCGGGGGGGGCTTCGTCCTCTACGACCCGGGGGAGTTGGAGAAGATATACACCACCGGCCGGGGCTCGGTGCGGGTACGGAGCCGCTACGCCTACGACAAGGGGAGCCACTGCGTGGATATCACCGAGATACCCCCCACCACCACGGTGGAGGCCATCATGGACAAGACGGTGGAACTGGTGAAGGCGGGGAAGGTGCGGGAGATCGCCGACATCCGGGACGAGACCGACCTTTCCGGTCTCAAACTCACCATCGACCTGAAACGAGGGGTGGACCCGGACAAGCTGATGCAGAAGCTGTTCCGCATGACCCCCCTGGAGGACAGCTTCTCCTGCAACTTTAACGTCCTCATCGGCGGGTCCCCCCGGGTGCTGGGGGTGGACGGGCTGCTGGAGGAGTGGACCGCCTTCCGCCGGGAGTGTGTCCGCCGGGGCATCTACTTCGACCTGCAAAAGAAGAAGGAAAAGCTGCACCTCCTCAAGGGGCTGCAAAAGATATTGATGGATATCGATAAGGCCATCGCCATCGTCCGGGAGACCGAGGAGGAAAAGGAAGTGGTCCCCAACCTGATGATCGGCTTCGGCATCAGCCAGGTCCAGGCGGAGTTCGTGGCGGAGATCAAGCTGCGCCATCTGAACCGGGAGTATATCCTCAACCGCACCAAGGAGATCGAATCGCTGCTGGCCGATATCGCCGGGATGGAGGAGACGCTGGAAAGCCCCAAGAAGGTGGACGCCCTGATCATCAGCCAGCTGCGGGAGGTGGCCAAAAACTACGGCCAGCCCCGGCGGAGCCAGATACTGTACGACGTCCCCGCCCCCGCCGCCCAGGAGGAGGACGACACCCCCGCCTACCCGGTGCACCTCTTCTTCACCCGGGAGGGGTACTTTAAAAAGATCACCCCCCAGTCGCTGCGGATGAGCGGGGAGCAGAAGCTGAAGGAGGGGGACCAGGTGGTCCAGGCGGTGGAGACCGACACCCGGGCCCATCTGCTCTTTTTCACCGACCGGGGCCAGGTGTACAAGAGCCGGGCCGCCGAGTTCGATGACACCAAGGCCAGCGTCCTGGGGGACTACCTCCCCACCAAGCTGGGGATGGACCCGGGGGAACTGCCGGTCTATATGGCGGTGACCCAGGATTACAAGGGCTGGATGCTCTTTGCCTTTGAAAACGGTAAGGTGGCCAAGGTGGAACTGGGTTCCTACGAGACCAAGACCAACCGCAAAAAGCTGCTGGGGGCCTACTGCCAGAAGTCCCCCCTGGTGTACATCGCCGCCATCCAGGAGGACGGGGAGTATCTCTGCGCCACCACCGCCTCCCGGATGCTCATCGTCAACACCGCCATGGTGGCGGCCAAGGCCGCCCGGGACACCCAGGGGGTCCAGGCCCTGACCATGAACGCCAAAAAGGCGGTGCGCCTGCTGTGGGTGCAGCCCTACCAGGAGGGGATGGTGGAGAACCCCCACCGCCTCCGCACCAAGTCCCTCCCCGCCGCCGGCGCCCTGGTCAAGACCGGGGTGGAGCAGGGGGAGCAGCTGACCTTGGGGGATTGAATGACGAAAAAAGGCCCTCCGGCTAAAAACCGGAGGGTCTTTTGCTGTCGGTCAAAAGACCTGTTCCTATCCCTTGTTCCGGGGCCAGAAAACATCCGCCAGCAGGCAGAGGAAGGCTCCGGCGGGGAACACGATCCACCCCGGGTGCCACAGGTCCTTGGTGAAGCCCAGAAAGAGGTAGATGCAGGTGGCCCCCAGCATGATGGCCCCTCTGACGGGGTCGTCACCTCCCCTTCTCTCCCGCTGGGAGGGATCGCCGGCGTCAAACGCCCGCTGGTACTGCTCCCTTTTGATGCCGAAGTAGATAAAGATGCAGACCGACATGGCGATGATGGTCAGGAAGGCGACATGGGGGACGTTGCCACCCATATCACCCATCCACCGGTCCAGGAACATCGAGACGGCTATGGCCAGAATGCAGAGGGCCACCCCCGCCGCGATGGCGATGGGATACTGACGCTGGAATGTCTCGTACTCCCGCCGGGCGGCCTCGTCCAAACAGGGCTGGGGCTGAGGGGCCGCCGCCGGGGTGCCGCCGCCCAACTCCCGGCGCAGCTCCTCCATACTGCCGAACTCCGCCACCGAGATGCCGAAGGCGGCGTCGGGGTCCTTCCCCTGGGCCAGCAGTTCCTCGTACCGGTCGGACATCCCCTCCAGCAGGCGGGCTTTGGCGTCCCGGACCTCCTGGGTGTCCGGCAGGCCCAGGAACATGTTCTCCACAAAGCTACGGATCTTTTCCATCCTCAAAGTCACTCCTCTTTTTCATCCTTCCATCGATCCTGGGGCAGCAGCGGCTGGGTGAAGCGGTCCATCAGTTCCCGGGTCTCCCGCCACTCCTCCAGCTTGCGGGCCAGGTGCTCCCGGCCCAGGGCGGTGATGGTGTAGTTGGTCCGGGGCCGCCCCCGGCTCTCCTGCCCCTGGTAGGAGGCGATGAAGCCGTTTTTCTCCAGCCGGGCGAAGGCGGAATAGAGGGTGGTCTCCTTCATCACATAGGCCCCGCCGCTCCGCTCCCGGATGCTCCGGGAGAGTTGGTAGCCGTAAGAATCCCCCTCCGCCAGCAGACTGAGGAGGATGGTGTCGCTGTACCCCCGGATGACGTCGCTTCCGATCATGGCCTCCCCTCCTCTGGAATTACTATGCCTGTCGTAGTAGTGACAGTATAACACAACTACTACGACAAGTAAAGTAGTTTCCGAAAATTTTTTTCCGGGGGGAGGGAAGAGGGGGCTACTTTTGGATGGAGGAGAATTCGCTGGGGCAGGCGGCCATGAAGTGGCAGCGGAGCACCTCTACGGCTTTTTTTTCGATGCGGGAGACATAGGACCGCGCTTATGGTAAGTACCCTCAAAATCCCTTGGAAACAAGCGGATTTACAAATGGCAAAAAATGGTAAAATTTGGGGGGATAGCGTCGCGCTTATTGTAAGTGGTCTAAAATGCATGGAAAACTGCAAAAAATGAAGGAAAGCGGTCATTTGTCAGACGCCTAAAATCAATACAATAGAATCAGATTTAGAAAATACCACGGGTAGCCCCTGTGGTATTTTTGTGTCCATTTTCGAGTCAAAAGAGGTGAGACGAAAATGTTTGTTATGGTCAACATAGACTCCAAAGGTTATGGGAAGATATATAAGTCTGTCATGCGAGATCGGAGCTTACCGCTCCTTACCAAAACAATCTACGCCTATTTCTGCGCCTATGCAGGCTGCGGCTGCCAAGCATTTCCTAAGCGGGAAAAGATTCTCAATGATCTGCAAATCAACAAGGATACCTTCACCAAGCACCTAAACCTCCTGGTAGAAGGGCGGTATATCTTCAAGGAGCGGACAGGGACAGGAAATGTTTATACCATTCTGCAAAGGATCCTGGCCCATGAAGGACTCCCAAAAGTGGAACCGGGTCGAAGTGATATGCTGGTATTTGAAAATGCCGCTGCTCATGGTTTTGGCACCATCCCCAAGCTAGTGATGCTGGATCCGCAGCTGACACCCCAAGCCAAAGCCATCTATGCCTACTTTGCCTCCTTCGCTGGGGCCGGAACGACCGCCTTTCCCCGTAGGTCTACCATTATGCGGGAGTTAAGGATAGGTTCTGTGGAAACTTATTACCGGCACTTCAATCAGTTGATCGAACATGGGTATCTCTCAGTGGAACATAGAAAGGCAGATGGACGATTCGACTATTGTATCTACCATTTGCAGGAGGAGGTACTGCGGGAGAAGATGTCCGAAAAACCGGTGTCCGAAAAAATGGAACACCAAAATTTCGGACAACCAAATATAAAGAACAGGGTTATAAGTAACAGTTCTTTGGAGAACGAACAGGAATATAATCATCAGTCGAATTCTGTTTTTACGCCGGAGATGGTGAAGGAGATTATCCACTTTGACCAGCTGCGGGCCGAGGTGCAGGCATGGGGGGATATCCTGCGGGATACGCTACATGGTTTTTCTTCCCCGGAGGAGGAGCAGCGGTATCAGCAGACCACGAATGCGATCCTGCGGGAAATCGTTAGCCAGACAGTTGTTAGACTGCGCTGGGAACAGAGGCGGGAAAGGTTCCTGGAAAATCTGGGCAGCCCAGCCCTTTGGGAGATGGTGTGCAGGCTGCTGACCCACTGGAAGGAGATCCAAAGCGTACAGGGGTATGTCGTAGCCGTACTAAACAACCTATAGCACCCAAAAAGCAAAAACTACATAAAAATGTGACATCACACATTGATTATAAATAATTTTGTGAATGGTTGCATTTCTTCTCCAAACTGAATATAATAAAATTGTGATTTCAATACACGAAACTTCCAAAAAAATGTGAAAGGGCGTGCAGCATATGGAACGATTGATTTTGAACAAGCTGCTGGAGTGGAAAAATTCCCCCTACCGCAAACCGCTGATTCTCAAAGGGGTACGTCAGGTGGGAAAGACCTGGCTCCTCAAGGAGTTTGGCAGACGCTACTATGAAAATACCGCCTATTTCAACTTTGATGAACACGAGGAATACCAGCAGTTTTTTGAAACAACCAAAGATGTTGGGCGCCTACTTCAGAATCTGACCCTGGCCAGCGGTCAGAAAATCATACCGTCAAAGACGCTGATCGTTTTTGACGAGGTGCAGGACTGCCCCAAGGTCATCAACTCCATGAAATACTTTTGCGAAAACGCCCCGCAGTATCATATTGCCTGCGCTGGGTCCCTCTTAGGCATCGCCCTTGCCAAGCCATCCTCTTTCCCGGTGGGCAAAGTCAACTTTATGCAAATCGACCCCATGACTTTTACCGAGTTTCTGCTTGCCAATAGAGACGGGAATCTGGCCAAGTATTTGAAAAGCATCGACACCATTGAACCTATTCCCGATGCCTTCTTTAATCCTTTGTACGAAAAACTGAAGATGTACTATGTCACTGGAGGGATGCCGGAGCCAGTTCTGATGTGGACCGAAGCCCGGGATGTGGATGCAATGCAGGAAGCCCTCTCCAGCATCATCAGCGCATATGAGCGCGATTTCGCGAAGCATCCCAACATCAGCGAGTTCCCGAAAATCTCCATGATCTGGAAGTCCATTCCATCTCAGCTGGCAAGGGAAAACAAGAAGTTTCTTTATCGGGCGGTCAAGGAAGGTGCAAGAGCCAGGGAGTATGAGGATGCGCTGCAATGGCTGGTAGATGCTCGGCTGGTACACAAAATCTACCGCAGCACTGCGCCGGGTCTGCCTGTTTCTGCCTACGATGATCTTTCCGCCTTCAAGATCTATCTGGCAGATGTGGGACTGCTCCGCCGCTTGGCACAGCTTGCCCCAACAGCGTTTGGAGAAGGAAACCGCTTGTTCACCGAGTTTAAGGGGGCGTTGACCGAAAACTTTGTGCTTCAAACCTTGATGACGCAGTTTGAGGTGGTCCCCCGCTACTGGAGCCAAAATAATCCGCCCTATGAGGTGGACTTCCTTATCCAGCGGGAGAATGACATTTTTCCCATAGAGGTTAAGTCCGAGGCCAACCTTTCCAGCAGGAGCCTTCGGAAATTCAAGGAACTGTTTGCGGATAAGGTCAAGCTGCGGGTAAGGTTTTCGCTGGACAATTTGAAGCTGGATGATGATGTTTTAAATATTCCTCTGTTTATGGCGGATCGGGCCAACCAAATGATTGGCTTAGCATTAGAGCTAAAACGGTAGAATAACTGGGGCACGAAAACTGTCCCCAAAATAAGATTTAGCCATATATAAGTAGTATTCACAAATCCAGAAAATTATGATATAATAAACTACGCCGTAAGGAAAAGTGAAATGATAGAGAGAAGGGTGGGCAAGAATATTTGTTTTGGACCTTTTCTCAATTCCAATATTTTTTAGCAGTCACACATCTAATTGCATATGAAAAACTCACTGTCTAGCCTAATCTCGTGAATATCTACAAGAGCAATTTGAAGACGATAAGCCTATCTTTCAATTCTAACGAGGTGAACAAAAATGCGTAATAAGTATGGAAAAATTTTTCAAAATATTCACACGAGAAAATTTGAATGTTTTTTGTATGATCCTCAACCAAATTACTATGATGTAATACAAGAAGCCTCTAACAATGGATATCAACAAAGCATTTTTACATCTTCGGTTATGCTCTCACTAATGGAATACTTTCTATTAAAGCACAATACTCTTATAACTGAAATCGAATTTTTGGTGGAGGACACCGATTTAGACAAAGAAATCGATGTGCTTTTGGATAAGATGAAGATCAATGGTGCTTATTGGAAAATATTGAGGGATAAACTTTCTTTTTTGAGCAAATATGATTCGATCGATATAAAAAAAGTAAATATTACCGGCGCCGAAGGAACAGGATTCCTTCTTAGTTTGCAAGTGAACGGAATTATTGTTGTTTCAGAGAATGTTTATGATTCCGTTTCTAATGAAATCACTAAAATTATGCAGGAGGTGATTGCTTGAAGCCTCCTATAATTATAAAAATTTTAATAAAGGCGATTATTCCACCAATAATTGCAATGTTTATATTAAGTAAATGGAATTTTTGTGAATATATAACATTCATTCCAGAAGATCATTGCTTTGAATCTGGATTGGCATTATATTTAGCAATATTAGAAGCTATTGTTGAATTGGTAGAGTATTTTATATTGAAAGACAAAGCCACAATAGCATGCATATTCTATACAAATGAGCAAAGGGAAGATAGTAGCACAACTCCTATTGTACAAATGAGTGCGAAATCAATGGGGGTTACAAATATATGGTGTCACATCATTCTTCGGGGCAATTATCGAAAGCTAGTTGGAACAGAAATTTGTTTAGATATACCTCCATGGTTTTCAGCTCAATTAGATGCAACCAGTAGCCTCCAACAGGAGAATCGTCAAATCAAATGGAATGTTTCTGCATTGTTGCCGGAACATGATAATAAAAAAGAAATTCATACAGAAACGCGCATAAAAATTTCGTTGATACGCAACAATGCAAATAACGCATCCATTGATCTTCAGCCAACAGTCAAAAAGAAAAGGGGACTTAAATTTATAACAAACGGAATGACAATTCAAAATGAAGGGGAATGATTGAATGATAGCAATTACAAGATGGGTAGATGAAAAAACAAACAATTTATTGGATGTTGAGAAATTGCTTGATAAAGCACATCCTGATGAAACGCCAGAAAATGGAACAAAATATATTAATTGGAATATTAAAAAGATTTTTGCAGAGAACAAAAAAGCCGTATTTTATGGCAGAGAAGTTATATACAATTACTATACATTTACGGTGGACCAAATCCCCGGAAGTGAAGACGTATTAGATGATGGAACATATACAAAGAGAGGCTTTCTTATTCCATATTTTACTGCGGGAAAAGTGCGCTATATTATAAGCAAAAATACATATGCACAGACATTGCTTCGAAAAATGCTCTTTTATAATGGAAAAGGAGAAATTGTCAGTAATGCTTTTGATTTGTCAGGAGACTTATTTGTATGGTTGATAAGCAAAGTGTATAGCAGAGAGAATACTATATCAAGTGAGAATGAAGAACTTAGCGATTTAATTGTGGATTCAATAAAGGGATTTAAGGGTGATACAGAAGACTTGCTGGCAAAGGTGTCTATGTCAGGCGAATCTGTAATGAATATCATAAGTGCATTGTCATTTTTGATTGAAAGTAAAAACTTAAATCAAATAACAGTAGCTCTTTCTTACCGAAATCATCTAAATATTGAAATATCTTTAAGCAATCGAAAAACAATAGGATTTGACGAGGATAAATATTTGGGAGAACTTCTACAGTATCCCCGTGAAGAAAAGATAGCTACATGTATTTTATTCCTTTATATGGAAATAGTCCCTATTCTATTGCAAAAGTATCAGAGTGATATTGATTCAAATTTATGGGGTCAAGGAAAATGCGTTTCATTTTTAAAAATGGTTGCAACTGATCTGGATACAAAAATCAGAGCAAGAATTGATGATTTAATAACTAAACCGGAACAACTTAGATTAAATATGGATTTGAAAAAGGAGGATTTTGAAGAGCAATAGTTTCCTGTCGAAATTTAAAATAAAAGTTAGGGAATCAGGGAGAAATTATTTATTGGAACTTTTTTCTAAAGAAGCAGAACTGAAATGGTTTGTGATCGATGCCAGTCACTTCAAGGTTTACTCATATGCTATAGGCGTAAAAGGTAATAACGAGGTGAGTGGACTTACAAAAGGGCCCCAAGGTGACGCTGCATCTCGCTATGAATGTACAACAGCAAACTGGTTCAAACCATCTTAACAGCGGGAGCCATAGTGGCCTGTATTTTGTTTCGCCATTACCTGATTGCCTGGACATAGGATTATTTCTTATGAATTGAATCTATAATATAAATGAGATTTTCGACTATGTTTTGCGCCAGAGATGATTATCCTTCAAAATGTAACCAGAAGATTCAGAAAGGGTACAATGAAGAATTTTACAAACAGTGTCATTTGATTGAAAATGCTTTTCTGTGTCTCAAACGCTGGAGGGGAATATCTACCTGCTATGCGAAAATCGGCTCTTCTTTATCTGCCACTATCTATATCCATGACTGTTTTCAGTTTATAACAACACGGTCTATGACACGATGAGGGAGGCATGGAAATTTCGGAGAATATTTTTGTTGTCTAAATCGCTTCAATACCTCTGGACAAGGCTGCTTCTACAAGCTATACTTTAAGAAAGGCTTGTGTCGAAAGGAGGTGTTTCTGTGGTTGCTTCGACAGAATCGAATATTTTGACAGCAGAACGGCTTACAGCCCAGCGGGAGTTGTTGTGCGGAAGGGAAAGGGAAATCACCCTTCTGGAAGATGCGCTGAAGGAGCCGTGCCGGGAGGAAGGCACAATCTACGATTTCTATGGCAGGTCTGGTGTGGGGAAATCCAAGCTCTGTGAATATGCACGCCTCCTGTCCCAAAAGGCTCAAGAAAGAATGCCCAAGGACCAGGTGCGAACGCTGCTCCACCTGGATGTCACTGGGGGGAGCGGAGAATTGAAAACGGTCCGCCGGTTTTGTCAGAAACTTACCCGTTCCAGTCCCAAATTCACCTTTCCCCGGTACGAAACAGCCAACCGCTATCTGTTTGAATTGACCAAAAAGGCAGACTACCAGATGGACCAGGTTTCCGGAGATGGGCGCCTGCTGCGGATGGCCTTCTCCCTTAGCAGCATGGCTCGGGGAGTTTGCTCCTGTGCGGCCCTCCATTCGGTCTATGGCGATCTTTAAGATGATCTCCTTTGACTTATCCCTCCGGTACACGGTTACCTCGTCGGCCCTGGATACCGTTTCCTACAGCTCCATCTCTTTTTGAGCCTTTTCCAGATACTCTCTGATCCGGGGATCCTCCGGGGACTTGTTCCCGATCTCCTGAGCCCACCGAAAGTACAGTTTTGAAAGATTGCTGTGGGTTGTCCGCAATCCGCCCCTATCCTCGGGGCTTCGTTGATCTCTGGAATTAGCCAGTGTCTTTTCCGCCTCCTCGTGCTGCTTCTGATCCATCATCAAGCAGTCCAGAGCATTGTTCACAATCAAGCTTAGAGGCGACTTTAAGATCCCCACAGTTCTTTTGTCCCCCTCCGAGATGGAAAGGCACTGCTGGAACAGCCACTCCGCCGTTTTGTAGTCGCAACTATCCCAAAAAGTCAGTCCGTAGCGGTAAAAAGCAAAGGCGGTGTAGGGGAATCTGATCCTCATGGTACGGAGGACCTCCGTATAGCATTCTCCGGCATAAACGGACGCCTTCTCTTGATCCCCGATATACCGGTATACCCAGGCCCGGTTGGCCATGCTTTGGAACCGGAACATCCTCTTTTCATCCTCCGGCGTGTCATGGTAAAAACGATCCCGCTTCTCCACCTCTCCCAGAAAAAAGTCGCTCAACTCGGCCTCCAGTTCAAAAAAGCTCTTTTTGTCCATAAAGGATTCCGCCTTCAGGCACCAACTGGCGATGTCCTCAAAATCCTCCTCGGAGTTATATCACTGCACCGCTGCGTGAAAGGCTTCCCGACAGTGAGTAGAGAAGGTCATATACTCCTCATACCCCACCTGTTTTTTGCCCCACGCCTCCATCAAAAAGTCCACTTTTTGCCTTTCATAGTGGTACTTACGGCGGTTGGCATCCAAACGCATTCCCCAATTCTCCTCTTGGGACAGGATCGCCTGCATGGTCTTCCGCACAATATCTACTAAATGCCAGAGCAGGGCTCCTTCGCTGGCCTTGTGACCTTCCTCCACCGGCGCAGCGTTTTGTATCAATTCCTGAAACACCCTATTGCAGTCATCCCCTTGATAAATATGCCGCACGACCTCTATATCCCAGTGGTCAAAGAGGGAAAGGCCGCTGACCAATGCTTGGGTCAGGTTTCCCGGGTGGCGGCTGAAATAGCGACGAAACAGGTTGGCGTAGCCTTCCGTTTCGCTTTGACAATCAAATATCCCCCCATTATTCTGATAGATGTTGCACATGATTTGTACGGCGGCAGGCAGTCCCTGGGATCTCTGGATGATAAACAGCTGGTCCTCTTTACTGGCGACCCCTCTTTGGAAAAGATATGTCTGTAGGTGGTCCTCAGAAAGGGCCTTTACCTCGTTGGAGTAAAATCCGCCCCGCCGCCCACGCTTTATGGGTAATTCTTCGTCAATGCAAAGAGGAACCACAAGGTTTTCTTGATTTTAGGGAGCAATTTTTCCCAAAACCAGTCCTCACCGCTTCGAGGGCGTTTTTCAAAGGCGTCCAAAGTGATAATTAGATGATGCTCCCTTTCGGTGAATACGGCAATATCCGCCGGAGAATCGTTGAGATCCTCGACATAATAGCCTGTGAGCCGGGAGCGAATGTCCGGCTCGGACAACTGATCCCACTGCTGGATCAGCGGCTCCATCACAGACCGGAGGTCATCCATCCGTTCCCGGCGGAGCTGCTCCTCTACAAACTGTTCTCCAGTACCCAAAGGCAGATCGATCCCCAATAGCCCCGGATTGGTTGGAAGGATTAGATACCTTGAAGAAGAATATAGCCGCCCTGGAAGCGATGCACTCCAAGGATACGCTTCCCGACATCATGGCGGTACGGAACAATATCGCAGTAATTTATGCCCTTCAGGAAAATTACGGGAAAGCAGTGGAACTGCTGTCTTTGTGTATGGAGCAGAAGAAGCATTTCTATGGGGTGGAAAAAGAAGGTTCCCGTATGGAAGAAAAACCGGCAGTGCGAAATACTCGGCGCTATGCAGAATTTTGCGCTGAGAACCCCTATAGGATCGCTGACCCGTATAAGTTCGTTCTTTTGTATTAAGCACGCTGGCGTCTTTGAAAATTATTGTGATATGGATCATACCATTTCATTTTTATATAGCCGAATATACTCGGCAGCTTCGTCTGTAATAATGCACAGGAAAGTTCAATAACTGCCATTATCTGTCCACATTTGCTGTGATTTGATATACTATGAGCAGGAATATTACTTAAATATTCCCTATTTCAATTAGGAGGATTGTGCCTTATGTTGTCAATGTCAACAGCAATTCACGGGTATCTGGGAAAGGAAGCTATCTGCCAATACGGTTAAGGCCTACCGTATAGATCTATGCCAGTTTACAGAATTTACAAAAGGCGAATGGGCGGATCGGAAAATACTCAGCAATTATATCAAATATCTAAATCAGAACTTTTCACCACGGTCAGTAAAAAGAAAAATCGCCAGCGTGCGGGCTTTTTATAATGAGGAAGCAGTGATAGGAGTCGTAGCAGAAAACCCATTTGATCAATTTCCTGTTCGACTTCAAACTCCACAACAACTTCCACGCATTATTCCAGAAGAAATTGTCCATAGTCTTCTGCAAAGCGCATACAACTCCTATGTTCATACAAAGAAAAACACTCTGAGAGATATTGTTGTACTTGAACTTCTTTTTAGCACAGGGTTAAGGGTGTCCGAACTATGTGCGCTATCAAATAAAACCTTTCAGCTAAGTGATACCATGCTCCAATTGCTTATTAACGGAAAGGGACGAAAAGAACGGATCCTGCAAATCACAAACCTAGAGCTTTTACGAGTTGCAAAGATATACAAAGAAACATATTACGAAGAACTTCGGAAAAGCAGTGCGATTTTATTTAATCGAAACGGCAGACCCTTATCCCCCCAATCGGTCCGCGGAATTATCAATAAGCATCTGAAACAAATAAATGCTGACTGTCACATAACGCCTCATATGTTTCGCCATACATTTGCCACCTCTCTGCTGGAAGCAGGGGTAGATATTCGATATATACAATCACTTTTAGGGCATAGCTCCATTTCGACAACGCAAATTTATACCCATGTTTCGACCAGGAAACAAACTTTGCTCCTTGCGGAAAAACATCCGCGAGGAGCAATGACATTTTCTATTTAGGCTATAAGCAGGAGGCCGCCAAAAGATTGGGCGGCCTCTTTTATGTCAGGGAATGTGAAGATAATCAGAAAAAATCTTTTAACTGTATAAAAAAATATAGTTAGTTTAAAATTTGACAAAAAAATTTTTCTTATTTTCCGCCTTAAAGACTATACTCATCGAAAAACTATCAAAACAAATAGATAATACATGATTATCTGCATTTAGAAATAATCTGTGACAATTTAC
>CAJUFR010000015.1 GCA_910585525.1 uncultured Angelakisella sp. | reverse complement strand
GCGGTTCCTCGCCCGGCGGGCTCGAAACAGCTTAGTTATAATACCACACCCTATACGGGGTTGTCAACACCTTTTTTGATTTTTTTCAAAAAATTTTCCAGCGCCTGGGGACACCCGCCTTTATTCTGTATCATCCCCGGCGGAATATGCGGGGATGGCTCACAGGTACTTCTTTAGGAAAGCCCTGAGTTTTGCGTCGAAATCCTCATCCACTGTATAATAGATGGCCGTGTCCAAGTCGGTGGTGTAAATACCGAACCCCGTATCGAAGCCGCCTATATAGTATTCCACCCCGCTGTCAAAGGTGATCTTCATGTTGATCAGCCCCGCAGGCGTATCGTAATTTGTCGCCCCGGAATGGACAGAGGTATATGGCTTCACCGTCATTTCTGTCTTGAGGAACTTGGCCAGGGCCAGCAACTCCTCCTGGGTGGAAAATTGGACGGTGCCCTCAAAAATATCGCCGTAGGCGCTGACCATCCGTTCCGGGGTCATGTGGATGAGCCAGCTGGGGTGGAGGGGGCCGCCTATCAGCGCCGCCTGGCAAGCCTTGTTGAGGCCTACATCTTGATCGGCATCCTCCAGGTAGACATACTCCTTGCCCTCATCGGTAAAGATGAGATAACCGTAACCGCTGGGCTCCCCGCCGGAGGGTGTGCGGTTCTCCAGGCCCTCCCAGATGGTTTTGCTGTTGGCGTAGCCGTCCTCCACCTTCGCCATAATATAAGCGTCCTTGTCCAGGGCGTAGATGCTTTGCACATCGTCGGGGAAATAGGTCTCGGTCACGGGGGAGGCGGTGTTGGCGTACTTGCTCAAAAGCCCCTTGATCTCGCCACAGCTTTCCATCACCGGCGCGGCGGTCCCATCGAAGATATACCCCTTCCCTTGATGCCAGAAGGTGACCCACTCGCCGTTGAAGCCCAGGGTGACCGCCTCGTCTCCGGTGTGGATGGCAACGTCCCATCCGCCGCCGGTGGGTGGATTTCCCCCTTCCAAGGGGGCCAGGTCCGGGGCGATGGACCGCAGCAGGTCCGTCACCTTCCGGCTGTCCTCCGGGCTCATCTCCCCGGTCCAGTAGTGGTCCAGGGGTATCGTGACTCCATACAGCGCCGTAATGTCCCCGGCCTTCAGGTCACACAGCCACTGGCGGCAGAGGTCCACTTCCGCCTGGGTGGTGTATTCCAGGTCACCGGAGGGGTAAACATCTCCCCATGGCTCGGTCATCTGGAGGGGCACTGTCAACTGGGTAGTGTCCTCCGGGAGGACGTACACCGGGGGCTGGCTCTCCGAGGAGGGGGGCTCCGGGGCGGGGCTCTCCTGGGAGGGCGGGGCGGGAGGCGGCTCCGGGGCCGAGGAAGGGGCCAGGGCGCTCTGGCAGGCGGAAAGGAGGACCAGGGCGGCGCAGAGGGCGAGGGACAGCAGCCTTTGTTTTTTCTTCAATGGGCACACCACCTATTTATATATCAGTTGAGTCTTTCCAGGGATATCGTGGTATTTATTGTAACATGTATCGGGGAGGGATGCAACGGAAAAAGCCCTCCTGCTTGCTTTTGCCCCTGTTTTCCCTTATACTGGTACCACAAACCACAACACAGGGAGGCTCCCTTATGCCCATCCGTATCCCCAACGACCTCCCCGCCGCCTCGGTGCTGGAGCGGGAGAACATCTTTATTATGAAGGAGGGACGGGCGGTCCACCAGGATATCCGGCCGCTGCGCATCGCCATCCTGAACCTGATGCCCAAAAAGATCGAGACCGAAACGCAGCTGCTGCGGCTGCTGGGCAACTCCCCTCTCCAGGTGGATATCGACCTGATGCAGGTCTCCGGCCACCGGTCCAAAAACACCGCCCCGGAGCATCTTCTCCACTTCTACCGGCCCTTTGGGGAGATAAAAGCGCTGCGGTATGACGGGCTCATTATCACCGGGGCGCCGGTGGAGCAGCTGCCCTTTGGGGAGGTGGACTACTGGGAGGAACTGCGGGACATCATGGAGTGGAGCAAGACCCACGTCTACTGCACCTTCCACATCTGCTGGGGGGCCCAGGCGGGGCTGTTCTACCACTATGGCATCCAGAAGCGGCTGCTGGAGGAAAAGCTATTCGGGGTGTTCCCCCACCGTGTCCTCCAGCCCGATCACCCCCTCACCCGGGGGTTCGACGAGGTCTTTTTGGCCCCCCACTCCCGCCACACCACGGTGGCCCTGGAGGAGGTCCGCCGCTGCCCTCCGCTGGAGGTGCTGTCCGATTCCCCCCAGGCGGGGCTGTACATCGCCGCCAGGCGGGACGGGCGGCAGGTGTTCGTCACCGGCCACTCGGAGTACGACCGGGGCACCCTGGGGGAGGAGTACCGCCGGGACCGGGACAAGGGGCTGCCCATCGCCCCGCCGGCGGGATACTACCCGGGGGACGACCCGGAAAAACCGCCTCTCTTCCGGTGGCGGGGCCACGCCAACCTTCTTTATGTCAACTGGCTGAACCACGTTTACCAGGATACCCCATACGACCTGGCGACGCTGACCGCCTTTTGAGAGAGATTGATCCAAGAGAAACCCCCCGCGCCTTTTTTGAGGGCGCGGGGGTCTCTTTTAGTCGTCCCAATCGTCATCATCATCGTCACGGTCACGGTCGTCCTCGTCCTCCGGGAACTCGGGTTCGGTGGGGGTGCGGTAGCCCACCAGGGGGACTTCCTCGTTGACGCCGGTGTGGTAGGGGCAGGCGCTGGGGATGTTCTCGTTTTTATACCAGCCGGTAAAGGCGTTTTCGCACTGGGGGGTGGCGGCGTAGCCGGTCAGGGCGCAATATTTGAGGGCGATGACACTGGAGGAGCCGGCGAAGTCCTTGGGCTCCAGGCCCTCGTGGACCTTCATCATCACTTCCTTCCAGAGGAGGGGGGGCGGGTACTGGCTGTAGCGGACGGTGTTGGGTATCTTGCGGCCGTAGCCGTCGTAAAGGAGGTTGCCCTCGTCGTCCCGCCGGAACTGGTCATCATAACCCACCCAGCAGACCCCCACATAGTATGGGGTGACCCCTACGAACCACTGGTCCACGTCGTCATCGGTGGTGCCGGTCTTGCCGGCCACCGGGATATTCAGCGCCCCCAGGTTGGCGGGGGTGCCGGTGCCGGGGGCGGCGTTGGTCACCCGCTGCAGCAGTTTGTTCATCACGGTGGCGGTGTCGTAGTCCAGGACACGCTGGGGGGCGCGGCGGTTTTCCAGCACCACGTTGCCCCGGCTGTCCAGGACACGGGTGTAGCAATAGGGCTGGGTGCGCATGCCGCCGTTGGCGTACATCTGGTAGGCCCCGGCCATATCCAGGGGGGTGATGCCGTTGGTAAGGGAACCCAGCGACATGGGGCTGTAGGCGATATCCGATTCCACCAGGCTCTGGACATTGAGGGTATCGTGGAGGAAGTTCCAGCAGGCCCGGGGGGTGAGCATCTGCACCAGCTGCACCGGGATCATGTTACAGGAACGCTGGATGGCCTCGCTCACCGTCATGAAGCCCTTGAAGTGGCCGTAGAAGTTGCCGGGGGTCCAGTCGGGCTGGCCTTCGGTTTTGATGACCACCTGCTTATCCTCGATGAGGGTGGAGAAGTTCACCAGGTTCTGCTGCACCGCCAGGGCGTAGGAGGTGATGGGCTTGATGGTGGAGCCGGGCTGCCGGGTGGTATCAGTGGCCCGGTTCCAGATGCGGGCCCCCTCCTTCTTGCCGGTGCCGCCCCGCAGGGCGATGATCTTGCCGCCCGGGTCGGTAATGACAAAGGCGGACTGGGGTTTTTCCTCGTTAAGGACGGTGGGGAACTCGTAGGTCTCGTACACCTCGTCCAGCATCTGCTGGACACGGGTATCCACGGTGGTGTAGATACGGTAGCCGCCGGAAAGGAGCATCGCCTCCGCCTCCCGGTAGGTGCAGCCCTCCTTGGCGGCCAGGTCGTTGATGACGCACTCGATGGCGTAGTCCACAAAGTAGCTTTGGTCGTAGCTGATCAGCTTCTGCTTGTTGGCGTCGGCAAAGACCAGTTCCCGGTCCAGTTCGGTCTCGTACTCCTTATCGGTGAGTTTGCCCTGCTCGTGCATCAGGAAGAGGATGTCGTCCTTGCGCTTCAGGTTGTTTTCCAGCCCCTTGTTCTTCTCGGTGTTATAGAAGGGGTTATAATAGGTGGGGTCCTTGGTAATGCCCACGATGGAGGCGCACTCGGCCACCGACAGTTCGCTGACGTCCTTATCGAAGTAGAGGTTGGCCGCGGCCTGGATGCCATAGACGTTGTTGCCGAAGGAGACCAGGTTCAGATAGGTCTCGATGATCTGATCCTTGGAGTACCTCCGCTCCAGCTTCAGGGCCCGGACGATCTCCCGGGCCTTGCGCATCACGTCCACGTCCTTATCCTCGGTGATGTTCCGGGTCACCTGCTGGGTGATGGTGGAAGCGCCGGGGGTGTTGTCGTAGAAGGTGAGGAAGGGGATGTGGAACTTGTGGCCGATCAGGTTCACGGTGGCCTTGATGGTGGTGACCCAGTCCACGCCGTTGTGCTCCCAGTACCGCTTGTCCTCCACGGCGACGATGGTATCCAGCAGCGTCTCCGGCAGCTGGTCAAAGTCCACCCAGATGCGGTTGCCGTTTTCGGAGGAAAGGCGCTGGAGTTCGAACCACTCCTGGGTGGCTGTGTCCTGGGCGTACATGAAGGTGGTGTACTCCAGCTTTTTGGCGTCCAGGTCCAGGATGTACTGCTCGTCCTCCAGCATGTCGAAGGCGTAGATGGTGAGGTAGCAGGCCAGGACGCAGCCGGCGATGATGCCCAGGCAGATCAACGCCCCGATGGGGCGCAGGATATGGCCGATCCAGGCGGTCTTTTTCTTTTTCTTCCGCCCGCCGTTCTTGCGGTCAGGAGCCCTCCCGTCCCGCTCCCGGCGGGGCCGTTCCGGCTCTCTGTCATACTCTTTCATAACCAGCCAAACCTCCTTTGTTTGGTCAAGGTGAGGGGGCAAAATCCAGTCTTGCTTATTATAGCATACTTTGCATGGGAAGTGTTACCTTTTTTTGAATGTTTGTTTTTTCGTCTCCCCCGCCCTTGTATGGGCGCCACGTTTTTTGTCAATCCTAGCACTGTAAAAAACTTTCGGGAGGTGTGATGCTATGCTCAAGCGACTGGTCACCACTGTTGTTATGATCTCCGCCGCCATCGCCGCCGGGGTGGGGCTGGCGGTGCTGCCACGGGTGGACGCTGCCGCCGCCCCTCAGCTGCTGGTGGAGGAACTGCCCCAGGACGGCCCCGGCTCTTTGGAGGAATCCCAGGAGGAGCCGCCGGAGGAAGAAGTAGCGGCGGGGTATCTGCTGGGGGAGTACAACGGCAGGGTGTCGGTGCTCTCCCCCGACACCCGGGAGCCGGAGATGATCTTTGATATCTTTGTCCGCACCCTCCCCGACGCCGACCAGCAGCTGCTCCGCCAGGGCATCCGGGTGGACACCTACGAGGAGTTGACCCGGCTCATCGAGGACTATATCAGCTAGGGGGCAAGGGAGTATTTGCTGAAATGATACAGAATGTAATCACGGCTCGTCCACGAGTAACTCCTTTGTTACAGACCTTTAACCAAAAAAGGATGAATCGGCGGCCGTTCCCGGGGTATAATAAAGACACACCAAAGGAAACGAAAAACAAAGGAAACCTCCTCCCCACTCTCCAGGGGAATCTCAATAATCTTTGTAAAATTTTAATCTTCTGGAAGGGCCCAGGTCGTATGACCTGGGCCTTTCTGGTGGTGTCTGAATCTTTTCGACATCCCGGCCATACCCTTATACCAACGGGGAAAGGGGGCGGCGGGATGGAGCTGCTTTTGGTGGGGGCGGGGCTGTGGCTGTCGGCGGTGACAGGGTTCTTCCCGGCGCGCCGGGCGGGGCTGGTGCTGCGGTGCACCCTGGGGAGCCTTCTCCCCGGAGGTCGCCGGAGACGGGGTCGGGACGGCATCACCCCGTTCCAGGCGGTCTCCACCGCCCTGGCGGGGACGCTGGGCACCGGCAACATCGCCGGGGTGGCCACCGCCATCGTGGCCGGGGGGCCGGGGGCGGTGTTCTGGATGTGGTGCTCCGCCCTGCTGGGAATGGCCACCAAATACGCCGAGGTGCTGCTGGCGGTGGAGTACCGCACCCGGGGCCGGGACGGCCGCTGGCAGGGGGGTCCCATGGACTACATGGACCGGGGGCTGGGGATGCCCTTTTTGGCGGGGGTGTTCTGCGTCCTCTGCGTGCTGGCCTCCTTCGGCATCGGCAACGCCACCCAGGTGGGGGCGGTGGCCCAGGCCATGGCCCGGGACTTTTCCATCCCGCCCCTGGCCACCGGGGTGGTAATGGCCCTGGCGGCGGGGCTGGTGATGATGGGGGGGCTGCGGCGTATCGGGGCCTTTGCCCAGGCCTTTGTGCCGCTGATGGCGGTCTTTTACCTGGGGGCGGGAGGGCTGGTGCTGGTCAAAAACGCCGCCATGCTGCCGGAGGCCCTGGGGCTCATCCTCCGGTGCGCCTTCGCCCCGGGGGCGGCGGCGGGGGGCGTGGCGGGGTACACGGTGCGCCAGGCGGTGCACTACGGGGTGGCCCGTGGGGTGTTCACCAACGAGGCCGGGCTGGGTTCCGCCCCTATGGCCCACGCCGGGGCAGCGGCGGAGGGCCCGGTGCAGCAGGGCTGCTGGGGCATCTTTGAGGTCTTTATCGACACGGTGGTGATGTGCGGCTTCACCGGGCTGATCATCCTTTCCAGCGGGGACCTGTGGCGGTCGGGGCTGGACGGGGCGGCGCTGACCTCGGCGGTGTTCGCCCAGGCCCTGGGCCCGGCGGGGGGCTGGGTGGTGAGCCTTTCTATCCTCTTCTTCGCCTTCTCCACCGTGCTGGGGTGGGGGTACTACGGGGAGCGGGCAGTGGGCTGGCTCCTTGGGGAGCGGCGGGGGGCGGTGACGGCCTACCGCCTTTGCTACCTGGCGGTGATGGTGCTGGCGGCCCCGGCACGGCTCACTTTGGTCTGGGGGCTGTCCGACCTCCTTAACGGGGCGATGATGGTGCCCAACCTCATCGCCGTGGTAGCGCTTTGGCGGGTGGTGCGGCGGCGGACCCTGGAGGTCTAGAACCACATGGCTTTCTCGTCCCGGAATTTGGGGACGGGGCCGTCCCGGTAGGGGTCGTAGCGGTCCTGGTTGCATCCGAACTCCTGGAGGAAGGCGATCCTCCCCTGGGGGGTCCAGCGGATGAGGCTCATCCCCTCAAAGCCGCTGGGGGCCTC
Source organism: uncultured Angelakisella sp. (assembly GCA_910585525.1). Classification (GTDB taxonomy): domain Bacteria; phylum Bacillota; class Clostridia; order Oscillospirales; family Ruminococcaceae; genus Angelakisella. The sequence continues at coordinate 30,511 of CAJUFR010000015.1, read as the reverse complement.
CCCCTCCATGGCACAACGGAAGGACCACTCCACCACCGTCTGGTCCTCCCTGTGGAAAAACTGCCGGATATCCCATCGCAGCACCGTTCCCCGGCTGTTCCACTCCCGGAACCAATGGGCGATCCGGTCCGCCCCGTGGTATTCCGGGCCCCAGCTTTCCAGGTAGACGGCGTCGGGGGCAAACAGTTCCCCGATACCCAGGTCGGTTTTTTCCAGCCACATCTGGAACCACCGCCCTATGGCGGCTTCCCGGTGTTGGATCATCTTTGCAGACCTCCTTTAGAACGTTTGTTTCTTATACGATATCATTTTCCCCGGGAAAAGTCAAGCCCCTGGAGGCGTCTGCTTCCGGGGGTCTCGTTTTTCCTGGGGGTGGGGTTGCGGGATCGGGGCGGCCATGTTATCATTTTATTTGATCTCAGTTAGGATGAGGAGGAGTACGGGGATGCGAGATGATATTGTAGAGAAGCTGCAACATGAGATACACAGCAGATGTCTGGCCGAGACGAATCGATTCGGGATCGGGTGCTACTACCATATCGTTGCAGTGGTGAAAAACGCAGAACTCTTGGCGCGCAAATATGGGGCGGATATGGAAGTGGTCATCATCGCAGCATGGCTGCATGATATTGCCTCCATCACCGACTATGATTTGTATGAACTCCACCATATACACGGGGCGGAAATGGCATACAGCCTGTTAAAGGAATACGGCTATGATGATGACAAAATTTGTTTGGTGCAACAATGTATCCAAAACCACAGGGGGAGCATCGACACCAAAAGGAGCAGCCTCGAAGAACGATGTGTTGCCGATGCCGACGCCATTTCTCATTTTGATAATATACCGAGCCTATTGTATTTAGCTTATTGCCAAAAGGGGATGGGGATCGAAGATGGCAAGGAGTTTGTAAAAGAGAAATTGACACGGAGTTTCCGAAAATTGTCGGCGGAAAGCAAGAGATATTATCAGAAAAAATTTGAAAATGCTATGGATGTTTTGGGGTGAAAGTGGTATCATTAGGATCGACCAGGATTCAACAGGCCCACGCAAAAAAGCGCCCCGGGAAGTCGCCGCTCCCGGGGCGCTTTTTTGCGTCTCTCCCCTCTTGACACGGTATCCCCCCTATGCTACCATATACCTGTCCCAAATGATACAGTCTGGAGGTGTCCCCTATGCCCCTTACCCCGGCCCAGCGGGAACTTTTGTCCCGGTGTTTTCTCTTTGAGGGCCTTCCGCCGGAGGGGTTTGGGGAGGTCACCGGCGGGCTCTCTGCGGAGGTCTATCCTGCCGGGGAGGTGATCTACAGCCCCCGGCGGTTCCGCAGGGCCATGGGGGTGGTGCTGGAGGGGCGGCTGGCGGTGCTCAAAGGGAAGGAACTGCTTCTAAAGACCCTGGGGCCCGGTCAGTGCTTCGGGGCGGCGGCCATCTTCTGCCCGGCGGAGGACTACGTCACCACGGTACAGGCCCGGGAGCCCTCGGCGGTGGTGTTCCTGCCGGACCAGTGGCTGGTAGAGCTATTCGGGGCTTATCCCCAGGCTTCAGTGGCCTACATCGCTTTTCTTTCCCAGCGCATCCGGTTCCTCAACCGGAAGATCGACAGCTTCACCGCCCCCTCGGCCCGGGAGACCCTTTACCGCCATCTGCTGGCGGCGGAGGTGGACGGCCGGGTGGAGGTGGCGGGGGGGTACAGTCAGCTGGCGCGGGGGCTCAACATGGGGCGGGCTTCTCTTTACCGGGCTTTGGATGCCCTGGAGGGGGAGGGGGTCATTCGGCGGGAGGGGAAGGTGGTTTTTCTTGTGGGTGGGGGGTGATCTTCTTCCTTCCCTTTTTTGGGAGACCCGTTTCTCACCATGCCTCTTCCTTGATTTTTGCCCAATCTCTCCAACCGCCCCTGCCATACGCAAAATCTGAAAGGAGCCAAACAAATGAAAAACCTGCTCTCACTCATCCTAGCCATCACCCTTATTCTCTCCCTGGCAGCCTGCGGAGCCACCCCCGCCCCGGCGGCCCCGGAGCCTTCCTCCTCCGCCCCGGCGGCCCCGGAAGAACCCCCCTCCTCCCCCGCCTTAGAAAAAGAAAAAACCGAAACGACCGTCCGGGTAGCCGCCCTCAAAGGCCCCACCGCCATGGGAATGGTGAAGCTGATGGAGGAAGCCGAAGCCGGAGAAACAGCCAATAAGTACGAATTCACCCTGGCCGGCTCCCCGGACGAGATCGTCGGCAGCATCGTCAAGGGGGAGTTCGATATCGCCGCGGTGCCTACCAACCTGGCCGCCACCCTTTATAACAAGACCCAGGGCAAGGTGCAGCTGGTGGCACTCAATACCCTGGGTGTGCTCTATGTCATCGAGGCCGGGGACACCGTCCAGTCGGTGGCTGACCTGGCGGGAAAAACGGTCTACGCCACCGGCAAAGGCTCCACCCCGGAGTTCGCCCTGGGCTACATCCTGGACCAGAACGGCATCCGGGACCAGGTGGAGGTGGTGTATAAGACCGAGCACGCCGAACTGGCCGCACTTCTCAGCCAGGGGCAGGCGAAACTGGCGCTGCTGCCCCAGCCCTTTGTCACCACCGCCATGGCCCAGAACCCCGACCTGCGGGTGGCTTTGGACCTCACCCAGGAGTGGGACCGGGCGGCCCAGGGGGCCAGCCAGCTGACCATGGGCTGCATCATCGCCCAGAAATCCTTCCTGGAGGAGAACGCCGCCGCTGCCGCCGCCTTCCTGGCGGAGTACCAGACCTCGGTGGAGTTCGCCGCCAGCCCCGACCACCTGGACGAGACCGCCGCCCTGGTGGTGAAGCAGGGCATCCTGCCCAAGGAGCCGGTGGCGAAGCAGGCCCTGCCCCAGTGCGGTATCACCTTCCTGGCCGGGGAGGAGATGAAGCAGATCGCCTCCGGCTTTTTGCAGGTGCTCTACGACGCCGATCCCCAGGCGGTGGGGGGGACGCTGCCAGATGAGGGGTTTTATTTTGTGGGGTAGGCAGATACCTGCCCCACCGGACCTTCCGCAGAAGGCCCTTGCGCCTACTCCCCCTCCACTGTAAAGACCTCCTCGATGGCCGCCCCGAACACCTTGGCGATGTTCCAGGCCAGCACCAGCGAGGGGTTGTACCGCCCCTTCTCCAGGTTGCTGATGGTCTCCCGCCGGACCCCCACCAGCCGGGCCAGTTCCTCCTGGTTTAGGCCCAGCCGGGCCCGGTGCTCCTTCATGCGGTTACTGATCACCGGCCATCCCCCTTTGCTCCCGCCACTCCAGCAGCTGGAGGGCGATGCTAAAGACCAGGATGGCCACGGCGAAGCTGAGGCCGAAGGCGGCGGGGATCGCCCGCTGCACCCCCCAGAGCCAGATGCCTGCACCCATCAGCGGCACCAGGGAGAGCAGCTGGCTCATAAAGCCCAGGGTGGCCGCCCGCTGGAAGTTCTGCCGGAACCCCTCGTCCGGCAGGACGAAGAAGTACCGCAGGTAGTAGGCGAAGCCCAAAAAGCCCAGCAGGCCGCTGTTGCCGCTCCCCAGCCCCATCAGCGGGATGAGGGCCAGCAGGGACAGGAACCCCAGATAGTTGATCTTCCGCTTTCTCTTTGCTGTCATAACAATGATTCCTCCTTTTGATATGTGGTGTATTTCGCTCTTGATGTTATAAATATACCACATCAAGTGGGGACTGTCAAGCCCTGTTCACAATAAAACAAAGGAGGTCCCCCTATGCCTGTTTTTTCCCTTCCCCCCTGGGTCCGGCGGCTCTGGGTCCCCTGCCTTTGGCTGCTGCTGTGGCAGGGGGCGGCGCTGCTGGTGGGGGAGGAACTGCTTCTCCCCGCCCCTCTGCCGGTACTGGGCCGGATGGCCGGGCTGCTGGGCCAGGGGGTGTTTTGGGCCAGCTGTCTCCACTCCCTGGGGCGGATCCTCCTTGGCTACCTGCTGGGGGTGGCGGCGGGGTGTGCCCTGGCGGTGGTCTCCGCCTGTTTCCCTCCTGCGGGGTCGTTCCTGGCCCCGGCTATGGCGGCGGTGAAGGCCACCCCGGTGGCATCCTTTGTCATCCTGGCCCTGGTTTGGATACGGGGGGGCCAGCTGTCGGTGTTCATCTCCTTCCTGATGGTGCTGCCCCTGGTGTGGCAGAACGTGGGCCAGGGCATCGGGGCGGCGGACCCCTCGCTGCTGGAGATGGCCGCCGTCTACCGCCTCTCCCGGCGGGCGGTGGTCCGGGCGGTCTACCTTCCGGCGGTTCTGCCCCATCTCCTTCCCGCCCTGCGGGTAGGACTGGGCTTCGCCTGGAAGGCGGGCATCGCCGGAGAGGTCATCGCCATCACCTCCGGCTCCATGGGCTACGCCCTTTACACCGCCAAGACCCAGCTGGAAATGCCGGACCTCTTCGCCTGGACCGGCTACATCATCCTGCTTTCCATGGCGTTGGAGCGTGGGCTGCTGGCCCTTCTCCGGCGGGGGCAGAAAAAGGAGGGGGTGTAAAACGATGGAACTTTCCCATATCACCTTCGGCTACCCCGGCAAGGAACTGTTCCGTGACTTCTCCCTCACCCTCTCCCCCGGGGAGCGGGTGGCCATCATGGGGCCGTCGGGCCGGGGGAAGACCACCCTGCTGCGGCTGATGGCGGGGCTGGAAAAGCCCGCTTCCGGTCGGGTCACCGGCATCCCCCGGGAGGGGGTCTCCATGGTGTTCCAGGAGGACCGGCTGGTCCCGGGGCTGACGGTGCTGGAGAACCTGGCCCTGGCGGCCCCCCGGACGGACAGGAGCCGGCTGCTGGCCCTTCTGCCTCCCCTGGGGCTCCGGGGGGAGGAAAACAGCCTTCCCGGTTCCCTCAGCGGGGGGATGGCCCGGCGGGTGGCCATCGCCCGGGCGGCGGCACTGGGCAGTTCTCTGGTGCTGCTGGACGAGCCTTTCACCGGCCTGGACGGGTCGTCCCGGGAGCAGGCGGCGGCCTTCCTCCTGGAGCGGTCCCCCCATGCCGCCATGGCGGCGGTGGTCCACCACCGGGATGAGGCGGAGCTTTTACAGGCTCGGGTATTGGAACTATAAGAGCCTATTCAGGATCTCCAAGTGCACCGAATTGGTGGGGATTTTTTCGCCCTGCAAGGCAAAAAATCGCAGGAATACTTGGTGTATTACAAGATTTTTTAACGCGGCAGGGCGGAAAAAGACCTGCCAAGGCGGTGTGCGGGGAGATCTTGAATAGGCTCTAAAGGAACAGGCCCCGGGATGCCACTCCCAGGGCCTGTTTTTGTCTTGCAGGCTGTGCCACCCACCTATGCCGCGGCGGGTTCCAGCAGGGCAAATATCACCTGCACCTCGGCGTCGATATTGGTGCTGCCGGGCTGGATCACCGTCTTGAGCCCTTCCGCCAACGCGCCGCCGGTGTCGGCGTTCATGTCATAGGTCCGGCGGGTGGTGGCAGCATCGCTGGTCTCGGTGATCTGCTTCACCATCCCCACCTGCTTGCCGGCGGCGGCGGCCAGGTCCTCCGCCTTCTGCCGGGCCAGTTCCACGGCGTCGGACAGGGCCTGGTTGTACAGTTCATCCCGGTTGCTCACCAGGTACTTCACCCCGCCCAACTCGTTGGAGCCGGCGGCGATGGCGGCGTCCACCACCTCCCCGGCCTTGGTGATATCCCGGACCGTGATGGTGAGGTCGGTGCTCATCCGGTAGCCGGTGACGGTGCCGTAATCCCCGTAGGTGTTGTACATATTCATGTTGGAGGTCTGGATGTCCTTCTCCTCGATGCCCAGGGCGAGGATAGCGTCCAGGGTGGCGTTCATGGCCTGGGCGTTATCCTGGCGGGCGGCCTGGGGGGTGTTGGCCCGGGAACTGACCCCGATGGTCACCTGGGCGATATCCGGGGTGGCCTCCATCCCGGCCTTGCCGGTGACGGTGATGGTGTCGTCATTCTCCCTTTGGAGGGCGACGGTGGTGGTGCCGGGGGTGGTGGCGGCGGGGGCGCAGGCCACCAGGGAAAGGGCCAGGGCGGAGAGGGTGGCGGCAACGATCAGCTTCTTCATCATACAAACAGGTCTCCTTTCTTGTCGTGTCCAAACGTGTTACGTATACTATGTGGCAAAAAAAGGGGATTTTATTGCATCAAAAGAAAACGGAAGGGGCGGTCCACAGGCTTTACATTCCCCCCGCCGTATGCTAAAGTAAAACCATCACCCTGCGACTACACCACACCGAAAGGAAGTACCACCATGATCGACCTGAGAAGTGACACGGTGACCATGCCCAGCCGGGAGATGCTGGAGACCGCCCTTTGGGCCAGGCTGGGAGACGACGGGCGGCGGCGGGCCGACCGCACCGGCGGGGACCCCACCGTGGACCGGCTGGAGCAGCTGGCGGCGGACCTCACCGGCAAGGAGGACGCCCTTTTCTTCCCCACCGGCACCATGGCCAACACCGCCGCCCTTTCCTCCGCCTGCGGGCCGGGGGACCGGGTGCTCATCGACCCGCTGCTGCACATGTATGTCTCGGAGAAGGTGGCCTTCCACCCCCAGTTTTTGCGGCTGGAGCCGGTGTTCTACCGGCTGGACGGGGACCACATGCCGGACGTGGCGGATATCCGGGACAAGCTGGAGCAGACCGGGGCCAAAATGATCTGCGTGGAGAACACCCACAATTTTTCCGGCGGCAGCTGCACAACGCCGCAGCGGCTGGCGGAGGTGGCGGAAGCGGCCCATCAGAGGGGGGCGCTGGTCCACATGGACGGGGCCCGGCTCTTTAACGCCGCCACGGCGCTGGGGGTGGAGGCCAGGGAACTCTGCCGCCCGGTGGACACGGTGATGTTCTGCCTTTCCAAGGGTCTGGGGGCACCGGCGGGGTCCCTTCTCTGCGGCGGGGCGGAGCGGATCGCTGCCTGCCGGGAGCAGCGGAAACTGCTGGGGGGCGGGATGCGTCAATCCGGGGTGCTGGCCGCCCCGGGCATCCACGCCCTGGAGCATAATCGCCAGCGGCTGGCGGAGGACCATGACAACGCCCGGGCCTTCGCCCAGGCGGTGGCCGCCGCCGTCAAGTCCGTCCGGGTGGTGGAGCCCCGGACCAACATCGTGCTGCTGGACCTGGCGGAAAGCGGCATCGACGGCAAGGTTTTTTCCGCCCGGCTGGAGGAGCGGGGGGTGCTGGCCCACCTGGTGCCGGGACATGTCCGCCTCACCTTCCACCTGGGCATCAGCCGGGAGGACGCCATGGAGGCCGCCCGGGCGGTCATCGAGACAGCGGAAGGAGGGGCCCATGGAACAGGCGGCGTTTGACAAAAAATACATCGCCCTGCGGCGGGAGTTCCACCGGTACCCGGAGCCGGCCTGGCTGGAGTACCGCACCACCGCCCGGATCATCCAGCACCTGGAGGAACTGGGGCTGCGGCCCCGGTGGGGGCGGGATATCCACCAGGCGGAGGCCCGGATGGGGCTGCCGGGGGCGGACACCGACGCCGCCTGGCTGGCCCGGGCGGTGGAGGAGACCGGCCGGGGGGACCTGATCCAGAGGATGGCCGGGGGGTTCACCGGGGTGGTAGTGGAGATCGACGGGGCGCTGCCCGGCCCCTCCATGGGGGTGCGGGTGGACATCGACAGCAACGACCTCACCGAATCGGAGGACCTTTCCCACCGCCCCGCCCGGGAGGGGTTCGCCTCCTGCCACCCGGGGGCGATGCACGCCTGCGGCCACGACGGCCACATCGCCATCGGCCTTGGCCTGGCGGAACTGCTGGCGGGGAGCCGGGACCGGCTGCGGGGCAAGGTGACCCTCTTCTTCCAGGCGGCGGAGGAGGGGGGCCGGGGGGCGCAATCCCTGGTGGCCCGGGGGCTGCTGGACCATATCCGCTGGTTCTGGTCCGGCCACATCGGCATCAACGACGCCCCGGTGGGCACCGTCTCCGCCAGCACCTACGGCTTTTTATCCGGCACCAAGTTCGACGTCACCTTCCTGGGCAGGGCCTCCCACGCCGGCAAGGCCCCGGAGGAGGGTCACAACGCCCTGGCGGCGGCCTCCAACGCCGTTTTGAACCTCCTTGCCATCCCCCGCAGCGGCAAGGGGGTCAGCCGGGTCAACGTGGGGATGATGGAGGGGGGCAGCGGCCGCAACGTCATCCCCGACTACGCCCGCATCTGCGCCGAGGCCCGGGGCGGCAACCAGGAGGTGAGCGACTACATGCTGGAAAGCGCCCTCCGGGTCTGCCGGGCCGCCGCCGACATGTACCAGTGCCGGATGGAGCAGGAGATCCGGGGGCGGTCGATGACGGTGGCCTGCGACCCGGAACTGGCGGAGTTCGCCGCCCGCCGGGCCCGGGAACTCCCCGGCATCCGGGAGGTGGTGGCGGCCAGCGACATGGGGGCGGGGGAAAATGTCACCTTCATGATGGACCGGGTGCAGAAGCGGGGCGGCAAGGCCACCTTCCTGCTGCTGGGGGGCAGCATCACGGCCCCCCACCACAGCCGGGCCTTCGACTTTGACGAGGCGGTGATCCCCCTGGCCGCCCGGCTGTTCGCCGGCATCGCCCTGGGGCTGGGGGAGACAGAACGGGAGGACAAGGGATGAATCTGCCGGAACGCTACCAGGAGGACATCCTTTTCTACTTCGACGGCAAGCCCCGGGAACTGGCCCTTTACCAGGCGCTGTTCCACCGGCTGGAGGCCGCCTTCCCTGACGCCTCGGCGCGGGTGCAGAAGAGCCAGATCAGCTTTTACGGGCGGCACCTTTTCGCCATGGTCTCCCTGCCGGCGCGCTGCAAAAAGGACTGGCCCCGGGAGTGCATCCTGGTGACCTTCGGCCTGCCCTGCCGGGTGGACCTCCCCCGGATCGCCGTGGCCACCGAGCCCTACCCCGGCCGCTGGACCCACCACGTGGTGGTGAGCCGGGAGGAGGAAGTGGATGAGGAACTCATAGGGCTGCTGGAGGGGGCCTGGGGGTTTTCGGAGGGGAAACGGTAACGGGTCCCCGGGACAGGCAAACGGCTCTGTCCCCTGATGAGGGGGGCAGAGCCGTTTTTCGTCACCGGATGGTCACAGTGCCACGTCCCGGTGGCAGTCCTTGGAGTAGATATAGGTGAAGCTGGTCCGGCCGACGCCGTAGGCGGCCTGGGAGACATAGGGGCCGAACCAGACGAAGTCCTCCGCCTTGATCATGCTCCATTGGCCATCCAGCAGGTAACAGCCCTCCCCCTCCAGGATGTAGGCGCCGTGCTCCTGGACATGGGTCTCCACAAAGGGATGGCAGCCGCCAGGGGCGAAGGAGAGGATATGCATGTTCATATCAAAGGCGATATCCACCGGCAGCAGGTCCTTGATGAACACGTTGGCCATCCCGTCGTACTCCCGGTAGGGGATGTCGTTGACGTTGCCGAAGCAGACCTCCGGCCTGGCGGCCCCCTCCAGGGGGAGGAACACCTGCTTATAGAGCAGCACCTTCATGGGCTGGTCACAGGTGTTGCGGAACTCCAGTCCCACCCCGGCAGGGGAGTAGAGGTAGGCCCCCTGGGGGGCGTCGTACTCCTTCCCCGCCGCCCCCAGGGTACCGTGGCCCGAGACGACGTACAGGAAGGTCTCGATGTTCTCCTGGTCCCCAAAGACCCGGGTGGTACCGGCGTTTTTGGGGACCTCGATGACATACTGGACAAAGCCGGCCCCCATTTTGGGGGAGGCCACGATGCTGACCCGGCACCCCTCGATGCCGGGGACCACGTTGTTCACAAGGCCGTCAGGGGGGATGACGGCATAGCTGCCGTGCTTGACGATGGCTCGGGTGGACAGGATATCGGTTGGATAGGGCATGGCGGGTCCTCCTTTGGTGATGGTGGGTTTTTACGGGGCGTGGTATTGGCGGAACGTTGCTTCTATTGTAGCCCTTACCGGGGGCATAGACAATATCCCATTGTGATAAAAAAGTGCCGGAGACCTGCTCCCCCCTGGCAATTCCTCCTTGACAACCCGCAAAACAGGAAGTACCATAGAAGCCAACCAACGCCACGAAGGGGGAGAGCGTCTTGCCACCACGCGCCGTGAGCCAAGCCCTGGAGCCTACCCAGTCCAATCTGTCGTCGGAAAAGCTGCTCAGTCTCATCGAGACGCTGGCCGAGCTGAGCGAGCCGGCACGGCTCCAGGACCTTTCCCGGATGCTGGGGATGAACTCCAGCACGGTGCTCCGCTTCCTGGCGGCGCTGCAGCACCGGGGTGGGCAAGCTGCTGCTCCTCAACTACTCCCCCGCCCTGCTGGAGCAGAGCCACATGAAGGTGTGCTACGGGGCGCAGCCCCGGCTGCTGGGGCCCAAGCTGAACCCCAACGCCATCGACGAGGAGGAGCGGAAAAAGGCGGAAGCCACCCTCATCGACGCCATCGACGAGGCGGAGTACCTGGGGGCCAGGGGCATCGCCTTCCTGGCGGGCAAGTGGGAGGAGACCACCAAGGAGGATGCCTACGCCCAGCTGCTCAAGACCACCCGGGCCCTCTGCGACTACGCCGCCGGCAAGGGGATGGCGGTGGAGTTGGAGGTCTTTGACTACGACATGGACAAGGCCGCCCTCATCGGCCCCGCCCCCTACGTCCTGTCTATGGAGGTCACCCCCCGCCCCGGGGAGGACGAGGACGCCATCGTGGCCAACACCAAGCGGGTCATCCGCCGGGCCTGGGCGCTGCTGGAGGACTGAGGAAGGAGGAGACACCTATGAAGATCGTCGTTTTGGACGGCTACACCGAAAACCCCGGCGACCTAAGCTGGGGAGGCTTTGAAGCCATTGGGGAGACGGTAGTCTATGACCGCACCCCCGAGGAGCAGATCGTGGAGCGGATCGGGGAGGCGGAGATCGTCATCCTCAACAAGACCCCCATCACCCGGGCCACCCTGGAGGCGTGCCCCGGCATTAAGTACATCGGGGTGCTGGCCACCGGCTACAACGTGGTGGACACCGACGCCGCCAGGGAGCGGGGCATCCCGGTCTGCAACATCCCCAGCTACGGCACCGCCTCGGTGGGGCAGTTCGCCATCGCCCTGCTGCTGGAGATCTGCCACCACATCGGCGCCCACAGCGATTCGGTCCACAACGGGGACTGGGAGCGCAGCGCCGACTGGTGCTACTGGAACCATCCCCTCATCGAACTGGACGGCAAGACCATGGGCATCATCGGCTTCGGCCGCATCGGACAGGCCACCGGCCGCATCGCCAAGGCCCTGGGTATGAAGGTGGTGGCCTACGACGCCCACCCCAGTGACGCCGGGCGGGCCCTGGCCGGCTACGTGAAACTGGACACCCTGCTGGCCACCTCGGACGTCATCGCCCTCCACTGTCCCCTCTTCCCCGAGACCCAGGGGATCATCGACCGGGCGGCCATCGCCAAGATGAAGGACGGGGTCATCATCCTTAACAACTCCCGGGGGCCCCTGATCGTGGAGCAGGACCTGGCCGACGCCCTTGATTCCGGCAAGGTGGCGGCGGCGGGGCTGGACGTGGTCTCCACCGAGCCCATCCGGGGGGACAACCCCCTGCTGAAGGCCAAAAACTGCATCATCACCCCCCATATCTCCTGGGCGGCCAGGGAACCCCGCCAGCGGATCATGGATATGGCGGTGGAGAATTTGAAGGCGTTTTTGGGGGGCGGGGCGGTGAATGTGGTGAACTCGGCCCACAGCTAAAAAGTTCCAACACCAAAACCGCCCCCCGCCGCTGTACCCAGCGGCGGGGGGCGTCCTCTCTCCCAGCCTCTACTTTTCCCCGTAGGCCAATTCGACGTCGATAAACTGCACCACCAGCTGGCAGATGCTCCCCTCCTCGTCGAAGCCCCAGTACACCGGGTACACCCCGTCCCCGAAGCCGGACTGGAAGAAGGGGAGATGATATTCGGTGCTGGGGATCTGCCAGTTGATCCAGTCGCCCCCCTCCCGCTGGTATTCCGGGCGGGACTGGGCGCTTTGGGCAAAGAGGTCCTGGAAGTAGTCGTGGTAGAGGTTCTTCCCCGGGTTCTCCTTTTCCCAGCGGTCCAGGAAGGCGCAGTAGGCCCCGTGGACCTCCTGGTCACAGATGCAGCCCAGGCCGGCGTCCACGTTGAAGCCGAAGTAGTTGTCCCCGTTCAGTTCCTCCAGGTGCTCGGTGCCGATCAGGGCCTCGTAGAACTTCACCGGGCGGGCGGCGGTAAAGCAGAGGCGGGCGGCGGCGTAACGGGCATCCTCCTCCCCCTGGGGCTTCACCACGCAGAGTTGGGTGGTGTAGGTCCCGGCGGGGGCGGTGCGGAGATAGGGCTGTTCGTTTTTCCGCCCCAGGTAGACCAGGGGGTCCCGGACCAGCAGTTTGCCGGTGGGGAGGGTGCAGGGGCCGATATCCAGCACCGCCAGCTGTCTGCCGGCGATCTCCTCCTTCTCAAAATACTGGTCCAGGGCCACCGGGGAGAGGGTCAACTCCCGGACCTGCTGGAATTTATCCAGCCATTCCTTATCAGGCATTCTCTTGTCCTCCTCTGTTTTAGTAATCCAACAGGATGGGCACCTGGTGCTCCTCCGAGAAGGTCACCGCCTCCCAGAGAATGGCGTAGGCGTATTTGGCCAGGGAGACCGGGTCCAGCTGGGGAGGGGCCTCGATGTGGCGGATGCTGCCGTCCGGCATCACCTGGCCGGTGGCGGGATAGCCCTGGGTGCAGGGCCAGGACAGCACCTCCTCCTCCGGGGCCTGCCAGAGGGCGGTGTTGAGCCCCTCCAGTTCCTTCCTCAGACCGGCGGTGGTGCTGATGGTGATCTGGTTGCCCAGGGGGTTGGGGCACTGGAACCAGAAGGGCTCCGGGAAAGGGAGCCACAGTTCCGCCCCGGCCAGGAGGGAGCCTTTGTTCTCCCGGGAGGCCCTTTGCACCACCGGGATATCCCCGAACTTCTGGTGCCACCCCCGCTCCACCGTGGAGGGCAGCTGCTCCCCGCAGGTGGAGCAGGCCGCCGCCAGCAGCAGGGCGTGCCAGGCGTCCCAGTCCGGCTTATCGGTGTAGTAGGGGGCGTCGATGCTCTCCGGCCAGGCGGGACAGTCGGTGCCGCCGTTTTTCAGAGCGGCCAGGAGGGAATCCCGCCAGCCCTCTATGGCCGGGAGCACCTGGGCGGGGTCCGGCTTCTGCTCCTGCTCCATGGGGCCGTCGGGGCCGATCCGGTCATAGCCGTAGCCGTTTTCCTCCGCCCACCGCTGGGTGGCGGTCATCCAATCCCGGGCGTAGTACCGGGTCAGCGTCCCGGCGTAGAGGTCCAGTCCCATTTTGCATCTCTCCTTTTATCCTGTCTCCGGTTTGTGGTTTTACTGATAGGATAGCATATTTCGGGGGAAATGTCATGGGGGCGGGGTATCTTTTCTATCAGTGAATATATCGCAGGGGGCACGCCTTAGCGGTATATCTCCAAACTCTCTGCCAGTTCCCAGACCTCCTGGCCGGAGAGCCGCCCGTTCTCCAGTTCGATGGCCACGTAGACCAGCTGGTCCCGGTCGTAGGCCAGGATGCCGGGCCGTGCCTCTGTCGGGCCCGCCGCCCCCTGGCTCTCGGTGATCTGCACCGTGGCCGAGCAGCCGCTCCCCCAGTCCCGCGCCACGGTGTACTCGTTGTCCCAGTTGATCACCGAGCCCAGCATCAGCTGGTTGTACACCATCCGGTAAAAGCCCTCCGGGGGGACGTCGGGGTAGACCTCGAAGGTATTGTAGGCGATGCTCCCGGCCCGCTCCTCCCCCTGGTAGAGCCACAGCGGCGTAAAGCCGTGGGAGGTCCTCCGCTCCGTCAGGGGCGGCACCCGCACCGTCCAGCCCTCCGGCAGCCGGACAGACAGCTGGAAGGGCTGGATATCGTAGACGGCGGCGTTGTAGTCCTCCCTGCCCTCCCGGTAGGCCGGGAAGGTGATGGCCCCCTCCTGGTGGGTGACGGCGCTAAAGTTGTCATAGGGGGTGAACGCCGGCGGCTTTTCCGCAGCGTAGACATCCGGCACCGGCCCCAGGATGGCCACCGCCAGGGCCGCTGCCGCCATCCCTCCGGCCACCGGCCCCGCCCAGGAAGGGAACCGCCGGTAGGCCATCACCCGGCGGATGCGCTTCTTGGTCTCCCCTTCCCCAAAGGCCAGGGGTCCCCCCGCCGGCATCCGTTTGCCGGTGGAGAGCCGGAGCAGGGCGGCGGCGTACTCCTGGCGGGCCTTCTCCCCGGCCCGGGACAGCACCCCCTGGTCACAGGCGGTCTCCAGGTCCCGGCAGGCCAGGAGGAAAGCGGCCCAGGCCAGGGGATGGTACCAATGGACCGATAATACCAGAAAGGCCAGTAGCTTGAAAAGGGGGTCGCCCCACCGGATATGGGCCCTCTCGTGGAGGATGACGTAGCCCCGTTCCCAGCCCTCCAGGGCGGAGGGGAGGTAGACCCGGGGGCGCAGCACCCCCACCGTCACCGGGGCGGGAAGGTCGTCCCCCTGCCAGATGTTCCCCCCCACCCGGGTGGAACCCACCAGGCACCGGGAGAACCGTAGGAAGGAGACCAGTCCCCAGGCCAGCATCCCCAGGCACCCCGCCAGCCAGACCGCCGCCAGCACCCCCTCCGGGGTGAGGCCCCGGGAGGCGTGGACCAGCTGGATACCGGTGCCGGGCAGCGTCACCGGGTCGTACCCCGCCCCCGCCATCACCATGGCCCGGTCCCCCGCCTCCTGGAGTTGCAGCACCTGGCCGGCCTCCCGGGGCACCGGGATGGGGAGAAAGAGGGCGAAGGGGCAGGCCAGCCGGAAAAAGGCCCCCCACCAAAGGGGACGCCAGGCCGCCGCCGGGGCCCGGCAGAGGACCAGCCGGGCGGCAAACACCAGCAGCAAAGCGGGACAGGCCCGCCAGCCGGTGGTGATGACCACAGAGAGCAGGTCAGTCATGGCCGTCCCCTCCTTCCCCGCCCCGGCGGATGATCTCCTCCAGTTCCCGGACCTCCTGGGGACTGAGCCGGGCCCGGCTGGTGAAGGCGGCCAGGAACCGGGGCAGCGAGCCCTGGAATGTCTCCCGCAAAAATTCCTCGCTCTGCATCCCCTCCACCTCCCGGCGGGTGAGGAGAGTGGACACCACCCCGTCCTGGTTCTGGGCTATGCCCCGCTGGCAAAGGCGGCGCAGCATGGTGTAGGTGGTGGATTTTTTCCACTCCAGCTGCTGCCGGCACAGCTTGACCAACTCCCCCGAGGAAATGGGCTCGTTGGCCCAGATGATCTCGGCAAACCGTGTTTCCATCTTCCCCATCCGCCAATCCATCGGCAAAAACCTCCTTTTGGTCTAACGTCGTTAAACTTCCTCACGGGATAAGTTTAATACCGTTAAACCGATTTGTCAAGGGGGTCTGTCCCTTCCCCGGCGCAAGAAAGCCCGGCCACCTTCCGGCGGCCGGGCTTTCATTTGAAAAATATCAAGCCGGTCTGGCGATGAGGAACTTGGTGGTGATGCCCTGGCTGGCGAACATCTCCTCGTGTTCGGTGGGGACGTTGTCTGAAAAATCCGAGGCGTGGAGGTCCCGGGTCAGGTACTCCACCCGGTACCCCGCCTGGGGGAGGTACCGGTCCACCGTGGCCTGGAAGAGGGTGTCGTCGTCGGTTTTGAACCAGACCTCCGCCCCCTCCCCCATCCAGCGGCGGTAGCTGAGCAACTGGCGGGTGTGGGTGAGGCGGTGCTTGTGGTCCCCCTGCTTGGGCCAGGGGTTGCAGAAGTTGATGTACACCCGGTCCATCCGGTCGGCCTCGCCGAAGATGAGGTGCAGCCGCTCGATGTCGTGGGCGGTGAGCAGGACGTTGTCCACCCGGTCCACCGGGCGGCCCCGGGCGGCCAGCGCCGCCTCCACCTTCCGTTTGGCCAGGGCCAGCACCTCGCTTTTCAGGTCGATGGCGATGAAGTTCACCGCCGGGTCGGCGGCGGCCCGGGCGGCCAGGAAGCCCCCCTTGCCGCAGCCCAGTTCCAGATGGACGGGGCCCTGGCGGGGGAACTGCTGCCGCCACCGGTCCATCCATTCCTCCGGCCGGTCCACAAAAAAGGGGCAGGCGGCAAGCTCCGGCCTGGCCCATGGTTTTCTTCGCAGGCGCATTATCGTTTCTTCTTCTCCTTCTGCTTTTTGCCCTCCCCCGGCTCCATGGTGTCCAGCACACGCTGGGCCAGCAGCAGGTCCCGCTGGGCCCGCACCGCCAGCTGGGCCACCAGCGCCGCCTTGGCAAGGGCCTCGTCCCCCTCCCCGGCGGCGTCCAGCAGGGGGTCCACCAGGGCGGGGGCCTCCTCAAAAGCCTGGCGCTGGGCGGTGAGGAAAAGGCGGTAGAGGGCGTCCGCCCCCTGCTCCTCCCCGCCGGTGGGGGCCAGCAGCCGCCCCAGGTCCTGGATGGTGAACAGCCGCTTCAGCTGGCAGACCAGGGACAGCACCATGACGTGGACCCGGTTGTACCGCTTGGACACCGGCGGGGGCAGCACCCCCGCTTTGCTGTAGTTATTCACCATCGACCGGGTGACGAAGGGGACCCCCTCCTCCCGGTTGTAGAACCCCAGCCGGCGGTCCAGGTAGGTGGTGAGCTGGTCCATGTAGATCTCCAGGTCCGGTATCTCCTCCCGGCGTATCTGGGGGGCGTCCGCCAGTTCCCGGGCCAGCTGCCGCACCTGCTCCTTCCAGTCCTCCATCCCGCTCACCTCCATTTGTTGCTGTGGGATATTATACTGTTTCCGGCCACAAAATGCAAGCCGTCACTGGTACCGCCCCGGCAGCCCGTACCGCTTCATCTTGCGCCAGAGGGTGGTCTTGCTGATGCCCAGTTCCTCGGCGGCGGCGGCCCGGCTGCCGTTGTTCCGGGACAGGGCCTCCAACAGCAGGGCGGCTTCCGGGGGGACGGGGTCGGCGTCCTCCTCCCCCGCCGGGGCGGGGGGATGGGGATAAAGGCTTTGGAGCAGCCCCTGGACATAGCTGTCCCGGACCACCCGGGCGGGGGCGGAAAGGACCATCCGTTCCAGGAAGGACTGTAACTGGATATAGTTCCCCGGCCATGGGTACTCCAGCAGCAGCTTCCGGGCCTCCTTGGTGAGGACGATGTAGCGGCTGAACTTTTTGACACAGTCATCCAGGCACATGTCGATGGCCTGGTTCAGGTCCCCGGCCCGGACCCGCAGGGGGGGCAGTTCCAGCTGCATAGGGGCCAGCAGGTAGTACAGTTCCGGCAAAAAATCCCCCGCCGCCACCCGGTGGGAAAGGCTGCCCACCAGGGAGGCCAGCACCCGGGCGGTCACCGGCTGGGGCACCGCCTTGTCCCCCAGCTTCACCACCCCCTCCCGCAGCAGGCGGCAGAGGACATGCTGCTCCGGGGAGGAAAGGCGCTCCAGGCCTTCCAGGTAGAGGGTGCCGCCGTAGGCGTTCACCGCCGCCTGGGCCAGCCCCGCCCCCATATCGTCCCAGTCCCCGCCGCAGTTGTAGGTGACGAAGGGCCCCCCGGAGCAGGGGCTGGCGTTGTGGATGCTCTGGGCAAAGAGGCTCTTGCCGCTGCCCACCTCCCCCTGGATGAGGACGGGGAGGCGGGTCTGGGCGAAGGCGCGGGCCAGCTTGATCACCGGCTTCAACTCCCGCCCGGCGTTCTTCACGTCCTCGAACCGGCCCCGGGCCAGGTACCGGTGCAGCCGGTAGTGCTCCTGCCGGGCCCGGACCTCCTGGCGCTGGAACTTCTTCATCTCGTAGAAGGAAAAGACGATGCCCTCCACCGCCCCTGTCCCGGTCACCGGCATCACCGAGGCCACCACATCCACGCCGCAGAGATTCAGCAGGGGGAAGTAATACTCCTGCTGCTGCCCCAGCACCTCCTCCCAGGTCTCCCGGTCCTCGGCGCTGATGAGCCGGGCGGCGCTTTGGCCCACCAGTTCCCGGCGCTCCTTCTCCAGCAGCTTTGCGGCGATGTCGTTGACCTGGAGGATGGTCCCCGCCGGGTCCATCTCGATGATGCCGTTGAAGGAGCAGTCCAGCAGGGCCTGGAGATGGGCGGTGTTGCGCCGCTCGCTGTCGGCGGCGTAGCCGGCGCTCCGGGCCTGGCGGAGGGCGGCCCGGAGGGAATCCTCGGTACCCTCGAAGAAGAGGGTGCGCAGCCCCCGTTCCCGGCAGAGGGCGTTGACGTAGTCGCCCCCCAGGATGACATCCATCCGGTCGGCGGCGGCCTGGTCCACGCAGCCGTCCAGTTCCCCGGGGGCGATGCCGAAGTAGGTGTGTAACTCCACCTCCAGCACCCCGGCCAGGATACTCACGTCCTCCACCATGTTGGGGAAGGTCACCAGCCCCACCCGGGGGCGCTCCACCCCCGGCACCATGGCCCGGGCCCGGTGGAGCAGCAGCGCCATCTCCTGGCCGGTAAGGCGGATCTCCACCAGGGGGAAGTCGCTGGTGTCCTTGATGAACTGGGCCTGGCGCCCCCGGGCCACCAGGATATCCGCCCCCGCCTGGCGGCACCGGTCCAGCACCGCCGGCAGGTCCTCGGTGGTGGTCCAGCAGAGGCAGGCCACCTCCATCCCCAGCTGGGCGGCGATCCGCCCCACCGGCTCCACCATCTCCTGCCGGGGCAGGATGAGACCGAAGCGAGCCATGACGATATCCCCCCCTTTTACACGAAACGGAACAGGTTCAGACCCACTTCCTCATCCCGGCGGCGCTCCACGACGCCATCCACCACTCGGACCACCATCTCGCAGGTGGCGCTGACGGTGGCGCTGTTCAGGTGGCCGCCGAACACCCGGCCCTCCCGGTCCCCGGCGCTCATGTGCAGGTGGGGGTAAAACTTCCCGTCCATGGTGGTGACGGTGCCGGTGAGGGAGACGATCTCAAAGGCGCCGGTAAAGGTGTTGGAATGGTACTGCTTTTCGGCGGTGTCGAACACCCCCACGGTGAAGTCGTCCACCGCCCCCAGGGCCTCCACCGACGCCAGCCGGATATCCTCCCGGCCGGCCACCAGCCGCAGCTGCTGGATGATCTCCTCCCCCTTGTCCATGCGGATAAACAGGGTGTCCCCGAATCTTCTGTAGTCCATTTGAAATGATACCTCCTAAATCAGTCTGTCCTGACATTATACCCTTGCCAGGGGGAAAAGTCCATAGTATAATGAGATAAAATACACGGAATATTTCAATTTTCTGTGACTTTATGAAAGGAACCACAAGTTTATGGCAACGATCTACGAGATGTACGGCTTTTCCCCCCACCGGATGACCATCGCCCTGATGGAGGCGGCGGACGTGGCCTCCATGGTGCCCAAGGGGGGCCGGGTG
The DNA here is from genome assembly GCA_910585525.1 of uncultured Angelakisella sp. Classification (GTDB taxonomy): domain Bacteria; phylum Bacillota; class Clostridia; order Oscillospirales; family Ruminococcaceae; genus Angelakisella. The sequence goes on along the minus strand of CAJUFR010000015.1, from coordinate 11,287 downwards.
GCGTTAAAGCCCAACCTGGTGGCGGCCTCCAGCCCCGACCAGGGAGCCACCACCCACGCCGGGGTGCTCTCCGGGGCCATCCAGTACCTGCGGGAGCAGGGCGTCACCAACATCGAGATCATCGAGGGCTCCTGGGTGGGGGCCCGGACCAAGGCGGCCATGAAGGCGGCGGGGTACGACAAGGTGTGCGAAAAATACGGCGTCCCCTTCTACGACCTGAAGGAGGACAGCAGCACCCCGGTGGACACCCCCTTCGGCCCCATCCACATCTGCGACCGGGCCCGGACGGCGGACCTTCTCATCAACCTGCCGGTGCTGAAGGGACACTGCCAGACGGTGATGACCTGCGCCCTGAAAAACTGCAAGGGCTGCATCCCCGACCGGGAGAAGCGGCGGTTCCACGCCGAGGGCCTCACCCAGCCCATCGCCGCCCTGGCCTGCGCTCTGCGCCCCGGGCTCACCATCGTGGACAGCATCTGCGGCGACCTGGACTTTGAGGAAGGGGGCAACCCCATCCAGACCGGGCGGATGCTGCTTGGCACCGACCCGGTGCAGCTGGACGCCTACGGCTGCCGCCTGCTGGGGCTGGACCCCCGGCAGGTGCCCTACATCGCCCTGGCGGAGCAGTGGGGCGGCGGCTCGGCCCGGGTGGAGGACGGGGACATCGTGGCCCTTAACGACCCCAGCCAGGCGGGGGCCTACCCGCCCCCCTCCGGCAAGGCGGCCCGGCTGACCAGGAACGTCCGGGAGGACCGGGCATGCTCCGCCTGCTACGCCGCCCTGGTCCGGGCCCTCCACACGGCGGGGGGCAGCCGCCAGCCTATCGCCATCGGCCAGGGGTGGCGGGGCAAAGCCTTTGACGGCCTGGGCATCGGCAACTGCTGCGGCCACGCCGCCCGCCAGGTGAAGGGCTGTCCCCCTGCCGCCGGGGAGATCGCCCGGGCCCTTGAGTAGGCCCTTATGGACAGAAAGGAGTTTTTATCATGGATATCCCCTACGAACAGCTGAAGCAGACCCTGGAGGAGATCCTCATCGCCCACGGGGTCCCGGCGGAAAACGCCGCCCCGGCGGCCAAAAACTACGCCGATAACAGCCTGGACGGCGTTTACAGCCACGGGGTGGACCGCTTCCCCCGGACGGTGGACTACCTGGACCGGGGGCTGGTGGACGGGGCGGCACGGCCGGTCCTCCTCTCCGCCTTTGGTGCCATGGAGCGGTGGGACGGCCGGATGGGGCTGGGCAACGTCAACGCCGCCCTGATGATGGGCCGGGCCATCGCCCTGGCCGGGGAGAACGGCATCGGCCTTGTGGCCATCCAGAACACCAACCACTGGATGCGGGGCGGCGCCTTTGGGTGGCAGGCGGCGGAGGCGGGGTGCATCGGCATCTGCTGGACCAACACCACCCCCAACGCCCCGGCCTGGGGCGGGACCGACAACCGCATCGGCAACAACCCCCTCATCATCGCCGTCCCCCAAAGCGGCGGGGACCACGTGGTGCTGGACATAGCCATGACCCAGTTCGCCTACGGCAAGGTGGCCCACGCCGCCATGAAGGGGGAGACCCTCCCCGTTCCCGGCGGCTACGACGCCCAGGGGCAGCTGACCCGGGACCCGGCGGCCATCCGGGACGGGGGGCGGCACCTGACCATCGGCTACTGGAAGGGGAGCGGCCTGTCCATCCTCCTGGACCTGGCGGCGGCGGTCCTCTCCGGGGGGAACACCGTCACCGACATCGGCAAAAAATACAAGGACGAGGTGGGGCTCTCCCAGCTGTTCATCGCCATCCGGCCGGACAAGTTCCAGGACCCCGCTGTCTCCGACGGGGCCATCGCCCGGGTGGTGGAGGACATCAAGAACTCGGTGCCCGCCGGGGAGGGCGGCATCAGCTACCCCGGGGAGCGGACGCTGGCCACCCGGCGGCGGAACCTGGAGCGGGGCATCCCGGTGCTGGATGAGGTGTGGGAGCGGATACAGGGGCTGCGCTGACCCTTTACCCCGCCCGCGTCATCCGGTATCGCGGAAAGGACTGAGTTTTCCCTTGCGGCCCCTCTCCCCTTGTGATATGATGGATACCATAACCATCCCAAGGAGGTCACACCCATGAGCATCGCCAGGCTGTTCGCCGAAAAAAGCGTGGTCTTTTCCTTTGAGATATTCCCCCCAAAGCGGGACAGCTCCATCGACACCATCTGGTCCACCCTGGAGCAGCTGGAGGGGCTGGGACCGGATTTTATCAGCGTCACCTACGGCGCCGGGGGGGACGGCGGCAAAAGCCACACCGCCCGGATCGCCGGGGCCATCCGCAGCCGGTACGGCATCACCCCCCTGGCCCACCTCACCTGCGTCAATTCCACCCGGGAGCAGGTGCTCCAAAGCCTTGCCCAGCTGCGGGAGGAGGGGGTGGAGGACATCCTGGCCCTGCGGGGGGACCGCCTGCCCGGGGTGGAGCCCCGGACCGACTTCACCTACGCCAGCGACCTCATCTCCTTCATCCGGCAGCAGGGGGGCTTTTCCCTCTCCGGGGCCTGCTACCCGGAGGGGCACACCGAGGCGCCGGACACCGTCACCGACATTCGGAACCTGCGGAAGAAGGTGGACGCCGGGGCGGAGCACCTGGTCTCCCAGCTGTTCTTTGACAACAGCGCCTTTTACGCCTTTGTGGAGCGGGCCCGCATCGCCGGCATCACGGTGCCCATCGAGGCGGGGATCATGCCGGTGGTCAACGCCCGGCAGATTCTGCGGATGGTCTCCCTCTGCGGGGCCAGCCTCCCCCCCAAGTTCACACGGATGATCAGCCGGTACGAGGACAAGCCCGCCGCCCTCCGGGACGCCGGCATCGCCTACGCCATCGACCAGATCGTGGACCTCATCGCCCAGGGGGTCCAGGGCATCCACCTTTACACCATGAACGACCCCGACGTGGCTCGGCGCATCTCCCAGGCGGTGGAGAACCTGAGAAAGGGATAACGAGATGGCTGTTATGGAGTTGGAGAGCATCCCCATCCGGGAGGTGCTGCGGTACCTGGGGGCGGGGGGGAAGGACCCCGGCCCCCTGCTGCCCCTGGCGGAGGACTGCGCCCGGGAACTGCTGGCGGCGGCCAAGCCCCGGTGGACCTGGCGGGCTTTTGGCTGCGCTTTGGACAGCGAGGGGGCGCGGCTGGACTGCGGCTTTCTGCTGCCGGGGCGGGATATCGCGGGCCACCTGGCGGGCTGCCGGGAGGTGGTGCTGATGGCCGCCACCCTCTCCCCCGGGGTGGACGCCCTGCTGCGGCGGAGCCAACTTAGCGACCTGAGCCGGGGCCTGGTGCTGGAAAGCTGCGCCACCGCCGCCATCGAGGAGGTCTGCGACCGGGGGGAGGCCATCATCCGGCAGCGGTACCCGGGGCGGGCCCTCACCAGCCGGTACAGCCCCGGCTACGGGGACCTGCCGGTGACGGTACAGGGGGCTTTCCTGGACCTGCTGGACGCCCCCCGGCGGCTTGGGCTCTGCGCCACCGGCTCCAGCATCCTGACCCCCCGGAAGTCGGTGACGGCGGTCATCGGGGTGCGGGAGGAGGGGGCGGAGGACCCCGGGCCCCACAGGCGCAGCTGCGACAGCTGCGCCATGAAGGACCACTGCCCGTACCGGAAGCAAGGCGGGCGCTGCGGGGCGGCGACCTGAGAACCTGTTCAGCATCAATCCGCAGGCCGACTGGCGGGCCTATTTCCGCCATGCTTTGCCATATTTTTTGCAATACATACAGTATTGCAGATAAATTTGTCTGCGCCTGACGGAAAAATCCCTTGCCATCCGCCGCGTGTCTGGATACGAAACAGGTTCTGACAAATTCACCATCTGGAGGCAACAAATGGACTTTCTCACCCTGCTGAAGAACCAAGACTACATCCTCCTGGATGGCGCCATGGGCACCATGCTCCAGGGGAAGGGGATGCCCCCGGGCGTCCTGCCGGAGACGCTGAACCTCTCCCGGCCCGACTGGCTGGTGGAGATCCACCGGCGGTACATCGACGCCGGGGCCCGGGTGGTGTACGCCAACACCTTCGGGGCCAACCCCTACAAGGCCCACGGCTGCGGCCACAGCCCCCGGGAACTCATCAAGGCCGGGGTGGCCCTGGCCAAAAGGGCAGCCGGGGAGGACGCCCTGGTGGCGCTGGATATCGGCCCCCTGGGGCAGCTGCTGGAGCCCACCGGCACCCTCAGCTTCCAGGACGCCTACGACGCCTTTGCCCTCCAGGTCCGGGCCGGGGCGGAGGCGGGAGCCGGCCTCATCGCCATCGAGACGATGACCGACCTGGCCGAGGCCCGTGCCGCCCTGCTGGCGGCCAAGGAGAATTCCAGTCTCCCGGTCCTCTGCACCATGACCTTCGAGGGGGGCGGCCGGACCTTTACCGGCTGCTCGGTGGCGGCTATGGCCCTCACCCTCACCGGGCTGGGGGCGGACGCCATCGGCATCAACTGTTCCCTGGGGCCCCGGGAGCTGGTCCCCCTGGCGGAGGAACTGCGCCGCTGGACCGCCCTGCCCCTGGTGATGAAGCCCAACGCCGGGCTGCCGGAGCCGGGGACCGACCGGTACGACATCGGCCCGGAGGAGTTCGCCGCCGCCATGGCGGAACTGGCGGGGCTGGGGGTACAGCTGCTGGGGGGGTGCTGCGGCACCGGCCCGGACTACATCGCCGCTCTGAAAAAAGCCCTGGAGGCGGTTCCCTTCCGCCGGGAACGGCCCGCTGTTCCCCCGGCGGTGTGCAGCGCCAGCCGGGTGGTCACCCTGGACCGGGTGCGGGTCATCGGGGAGCGGATCAACCCCACCGGCAAGAAGCGGTTCAAAGAGGCGCTGAAAAACCACGACCTGGACTACGTCCTGGCCCAGGGGCTGGAGCAGGCGGCGGCGGGGGCGGATATCCTGGACGTCAACGTTGGCCTGCCGGAGGTGGACGAAAAGGAGACGATGGTGACGGTGGTCCGGGCCCTCCAGGGGGTGGTGGAACTGCCGTTGCAGCTGGATTCCTCCAGCCCCGCCGTGCTGGAAGCCGCCCTGCGGGTCTGCCACGGCAAGGCCATCGTCAACTCGGTGAACGGCGACCGGGAGACGCTGGAGGCGGTGCTGCCCCTGGTGAAGAAGTACGGCGCCGCTGTGGTGGGCCTCACCCTGGACCACCGGGGCATCCCCGCCACCGCCGGGGAGCGGCTGGCCATCGCCCGGACCATCCTGGAGGCCGCCCTCTCCTACGGCATCCCCCGGGAGGACGTCTGCATCGACTGTCTCACCCTCACCGTCAGCGCCCAGCAGGACGCTGCCCTGGAAACGCTCCGGGCGGTACGGATGGTGCGGCAGGAGTTGGGCTGCCCCACCGTGCTGGGGGTGAGCAACATCTCCTTCGGTCTGCCGGGACGGGAGATGGTCAACCCCGCTTTCCTCACCCTGGCCCTGGGGGCGGGGCTGACGCTGCCCATCCTCAACCCCAACGCCGCCGCCATGATGGGGGCGGTGCGGGCCTGGGACCTTCTCTCCGGGGCGGACCGGGACGCCCGGGCCTTTGTGGCTGCTTACGGCAAGACTACCGCCCCCTCCCCTGCTGCCGCCCCCGCCGGGGTGGAACTGGACTACGCCGTGGAGCACGGCCTTAAGGCGGAGGCCGCAGCCCTCACCCGGGGTCTGCTGGAGACCACCGCCCCCATGGATATCGTGGACCGGAAACTCATCCCGCCCCTGGACCGGGCGGGGATGGCCTTTGAGAAGGGGGATATCTTCCTCCCCCAGCTGATCCAGTGCGCTGGGGCCGCCCAGGCCGCCTTTGAGGTCATCAAGGCCCGGCTGGCGGCGGAGAGCCAGGGGACGGTGAGCAAGGGGACCATCGTCCTGGCCACCGTCCAGGGGGATATCCACGACATCGGCAAGAATATCGTCAAGATACTGCTGGAAAACTACGGCTACACCGTCCTGGACCTGGGCAAGGACGTGCCCCCCCAGGCGGTGGTGGAGGCGGTCCGGCAGAGCGGCGCCCCCCTGGTGGGGCTCTCCGCCCTGATGACCACCACCCTGGGGAGCATGGAGGCCACCATCGCCCTGCTGCGCCGGGAGAAGCTGCCCTGCCGGGTGATGGTGGGGGGAGCGGTGCTCACCCCTGGCTACGCCCGAGGGATCGGGGCGGACTGGTACGCCCGGGACGCCAAGGCATCGGTGGATATCGCCCGGGAGGTTTTTGGGGGATAGGCTGGCTTTATCCTTTACAAAACCGGATTTTTTGCTATAATGAGAGGGTCAAAAAACGAGTTTCTGCAAGGAGGAATGGGATAAATGGATCTGGAAGAAAGGCTGGAGAATGTCAAGGAGCGGCTGGACACCGCGGTGGAGAAGGCCGCCGGCCGTGCCGAGGAGGCCGCCCAGCAGCTGAGCCAGGAGGTGTACACCGAGCAGGTGCGGGTGCGCCGGGAAAAACTCAGTGACCTCCAGGCGGAGGGACACGACCCCTTTACCATCACCAAATACCCGGTGACCACTCTGGCCGCCCGGGCCAAGGCGGACTTCGCCGCCCACCCCCAGACGGAGGATCAGGAGGCCCCCGGCCCCCGTGTCGCCATCGCCGGGCGCATCATGACCAAGCGGGGGATGGGCAAGGTGGGCTTCGCCGACCTCCAGGACAGTTCCGGCCGCATCCAGCTGTATGTCCGCAAGGACATCATCGGGGAGGAGGCTTACGCCGCCTACAAGAAGTTCGACATCGGGGACATCGTGGGGGTCACCGGGGAGGTGTTCCGCACCAAGATGGGGGAGATATCGGTCCGGGCCCAGGAGATCGTGCTGCTGGCCAAGGCGCTGCTGCCCCTGCCGGACAAGTGGAGCGGCCTCAAGGACGTGGACACCCGGTACCGCCAGCGGTATGTGGACCTGATCGTCAACCCCGGGGTGAAGAGCACCTTCTACAAGCGGTCCCGCATCCTCAGCGAGATACGGAGATACCTGGACGAAAAGGGCTTTTTGGAGGTGGATACCCCGGTCCTCACCCCCTGCGAGATCGGCGCCGCCGCCCGGCCCTTTATCACCCACCACAACACCCTGGACATGGAGATGTACCTGCGCATCGAGACGGAACTGTACCTGAAGCGCCTGGTGGTGGGGGGCATGGACCGGGTGTACGAGGTGGGGCGCATCTTCCGCAACGAGGGGATGGACACCAAGCACAACCCGGAGTTCACCACCGTGGAACTGTACCAGGCCTACACCGACTACAAGGGGATGATGGACCTGGTGGAGGAGATGAACACCATGCTGGCCCAGAAGGTCTGCGGCAGCACCAAGATCACCTACCAGGGCACCGAGATCGACATGGGCCGCTGGGAGCGGCTGACCATGGTGGAATCGGTGAAGAAGTACGCCGGGGTGGACTACCACGACTGGGCCGATGACGCCGCCGCCCGGGCCTGCGCCAAGGAGCACCAGGTGGAGGTGCCGGAAAACGCCACCAAGGGGACGGTACTGGCCGAGTTCTTCGACGCCTACGTGGAGGAGAAGCTGGTACAGCCCACCATCATCTACGACTACCCGGTGGAGAACAGCCCCCTGGCCAAGCGCAAGCCGGAGGACCCCGCCTTTACCGAGCGGTTCGAGTATTTCATCTGCGCCCGGGAGATGGGCAACGCCTTTTCGGAACTCAACGACCCCATCGACCAGCGGCAGCGGTTCGAGCGCCAGGTGGCCGCCAAGCGCGCCCAGGAGCCGGGGACCAAGGCGGAGGTGGACGAGGACTACATCACCGCCATGGAGTACGGCATGCCCCCCATCGGCGGCCTGGGCTTCGGGGTGGACCGGCTGGTGATGCTGCTGACCGACAGCGCTTCGATCCGGGATGTTTTGTTGTTCCCGACGATGAAGCCGATTAACGCCCAGTAAAGGCGAAAATCTGCATAACAAGCGGGTTTCTCAACAGCGGTAAAACCAAAACTTACGCCAATTTACGCCAACCGTACGCCAATCAATGTTTGCGCCAAAAATCGGAAAACGGAAACACTCACTAGATTTGGAAGAGGATCTTAAAAGAGGTCCTCTTCTTTTTGTATAATAAAGATCCCCCGGCAAAGCCGGGGGTATTTCATATGCGGGCAAAGCCCTTTGTTCCTCGCTGACGCATAAATGCGTAATACGGTCTGCCAATTGCGTAAGACAGCTACTTGCTGCCCGTGAACGGGCTACCAGGCTGGATTGTCAATTGTTCGCCCAGCTGATCTTCTTGCAGCTGATTCTTGATATACTCTGCTATCCTTCCTGCATTTTTCCCCGCTGTATCTACATAGTATCCCCTGCACCAAAATTCTCTGCTTCGATACTTCTACTTCAGTTCTCCAAACTTTTCATACAGCATTGTGCTGCTCTTTCCCTTCAGGTATCCCATGAAACTGGATACCAACATCTTTGGCGGTATTTCTACCAGCATATGGATGTGGTCTGGGCACACTTCTGCTTCTATGATATGCACCCCTTTCCACTCGCACAACTGTCGTAATATCTTTCCCACCTCCGCTCGTTTTTCCTGATAGAATACCTTCCTCCGATACTTCGGTGCAAACACTATGTGGTATTTGCAATTCCACTTTGTATGTGATAAGCTATGAATGTCATTCAAACTCATTTGAATGTCCTCCTTTTGTTATTTCTGTGCAGTTGGCAGACCGCACTTCCATTATAACAAAAGGAGTTTTTTTGTCATCCTCATCGCCTTAGGCTTTTTTGAACCACTCGCTAGGCGAGTGGTTCCAAAAAAGGCTTATGCCGATAACGTAGAGAGAAAAACTCCTTTTGTTTAGATGATCGAGGTGCGGTCTAGGCAACTGCACAAAAACAAAAGGAGGACATTCAAAAGTGAATGACAATTTATAGTTTACCATGGAAGTACGGAATTGTAAAATAGAATCAGGAATCGAAAAAAAACAAAGAAAGGGAAAAACACATAGAAAGCGTAAGAGAAAATGTAGTAGTATAGAAATAACAGTGAAGGGAATAAGAAAACTCTTTAAAAAAGAAAAGGATTCTAACTCTTTTGCAGTCGAGGGAGGAATTCTTTCGCAAGTGACAGGTCGTACCAACGCGACGTGACGCGTGCGCTAGCAACAGAGGGCTTTGCCCGCATATGAAATACCCCCGGCTTTGCCAGGGGATATTTATTCTGCAAATTTTGAACATGAGAAGGAAAAGACACTCCAAGTATTTTGATACCGGAGTGTCTTTTTCTGTAAACTGAATGGGAGGTGAAAAGATGAGTAGTTTAGTGGATATTGACTCAAAAGGATATGGAAAAATCTACAAATCGGTCATGCGGGATAGGAGCCTACCGCTCCTTGCCAAAACCATTTATGCTTATTTCTGCGCCTATGCTGGCTGCGGCTGCCAGGCCTTCCCCAAGCGGGAGAAGATCCTTCACGACCTGCAAATCAATAAGGATACTTTCACCAAGCACCTAAAACTTCTGGTAGAGGAACAGTATATCTCCAAAGAGCGAACAGGGACGGGGAATATCTACACCATTCTTCAAAGGATACCGACCTATGCGGAAGCCCCAAGAGCGGAGCAAGAGCCAGGCAATGATATGCTGGTGTTTGAGAATGCCGCTGCCCATGGCTTTGGGACCATCCCCAAGCTGGTGATGCTGGACCCACAGCTGACACCCCAGGCCAAGGCCATCTACGCCTACTTTGCCTCTTTCGCCGGAGCCGGAACAACTGCCTTTCCCCGCAGATCTACCATTATGCGGGAGCTACGGATCGGTTCTGTTGAAACCTATTACCGGCACTTCAATCAGCTGATCGATCAGGGGTACCTCAGTGTGGAACAGAGGAAGGCGGACGGACGATTCGATTACTGCGTCTATCATCTCCATGAGGAGGTACTGCGGGAAACAATGTCCGAAAAACCGATACACGGTGGAAAACTCCCTCCAGACCGCCCTGCCATGTCCGAAAAAACGATGTCCGAAAAACCGGTATCCGAAAAATTGGAACACCGAAATTTCGGACAAGCAAATATAAAAAACAGGGTTATAAGTAACAGTTCTTTGGAGAACGAACAGGAGTATAATCATCAGTCGGATTTAACCTTTACGCCAGAGATGGTGAAAGAAATTATCCGCTTTGACCAACTGCAAGTCGAAGTGCAGGCATGGGGGGATATGCTGCGGGATACGCTGCATGGCTTTTCTTCTCAGGAGGAGGAACGGTGGTACCAGCGGACAATGGAGGCGGTTTTGGGGGAAATCGTCAGCCAAGCTACTGTTAAACTGCGCCGTGAACAGGAGCGGGAAAGGTTCTTGGAAAAGCTAGGCAGTCCAGCCCTTTTGGAAATGATATGCAGACTGTTGACCCGTTGGAAAGAAATTCAGAATGTACAGGGATATGTAAGTGCATCAATAAAGAATTTATAGCTAAACAGTATCTTGGATTGTAAATTATCAATATTTTAATCTTTAATATTTCGCCAATCATTTAACCAATCGACCATCATCTTCCCCATCCGAAGTTTTTCCGTTATCTCCTGGAATATTTCATTTTTAGGATTTGCAAAGTTAATTACCAATCCAGGTGTATGCCTTACTATTTGTGTAATGGTTTCTCGTGTGGAGGGATCATCGTATCTCTCGTAAATACCAATTTCTGTTTTTTGACGGCGTTCCAGTGCCTCTCCTTGCATTTTTTCATTTTTCTGTCCAGGCATGTAAGTCGGTACACCGTTGCCCTTAATATGTTCTCTAAATTGCGTATGTTCTCCATCATTCCTATACACAGGTATCACACGCAGAAACATTTCTCTTGCTTCTGAAGAATAGTTTCCGCACCAATGTCTAAACACAAATTCAAACATAAGGTACTGGAAACTATCCAGAATATAATGTGGGTCTATCATACATGTCTCTGGCGGCACTACATTGGTTCGTCCTTCGTCTATGCTTTCTATCACAGTTGAGAACAGTGGAATATCTTTGTAATATAGAATTACTTTGCTTTGGCAGGAATAATCCGAGTGATAACATACATTGCAGAATGTAAACAAATAATAGGATTGTATTCCAACCGTGATGTCGTTAACATCTTTTGCTAATATCGCAGATTCATCAGATTCTTCATTTTCACAAATGAAATATATAGTGTAATCCGGATCAGGTTTGTAAAACAAAAAATTGCTGTTTCTTCCGAATTTATCTGTTTCACCATCAACTGATTCCCAATTATCCAAATCTTTCTGACAAAATTTATGGTGAATTTAGATTATCTCTTTAGAAGTTCTTATATGTCGGTATAG
>CAJUFR010000014.1 GCA_910585525.1 uncultured Angelakisella sp. | reverse complement strand
CTTATAGAATAGCTTATTAAGCCAATCTACAAGGGTAGGAACCTCACTCCCACTCGATCGTCGCCGGCGGTTTGCTCGTAACATCATAAACCACCCGATTCACCCCCCGTACCTCATTGATGATCCGCCCGGAGCACCGCTCCAGCACCTCATAGGGGATTCGGGCCCAGTCGGCGGTCATGAAATCGGTGGTGGTCACCCCCCGTAGCGCCAGGGTGTAGTCGTAGGTCCGGCCGTCCCCCATCACCCCTACGGTGCGGGTGCCGGTGAGCACCGCAAAGTATTGGTCCACCTTCCGGTCCAGCCCCGCCTTGGCCATCTCCTCCCGGAAGATGGCGTCGGCGTCCTGGAGGACACGCACCTTCTCCGCCGTGACCTCCCCCAGCACACGGATACCAAGGCCGGGGCCGGGGAAGGGCTGGCGGCGGACCAGGTACTCCGGCAGGCCCAGTTCCAGGCCCAGGGCCCGGGTCTCGTCCTTGAAGAGCAGCCGCAGGGGCTCGATGATCTCCCGGAAGTCCACATAGTCCGGCAGGCCCCCTACGTTGTGGTGGCTCTTGATGACGGCGGCGTCGCCCAGGCCGGATTCGATGACGTCGGGGTAGATGGTCCCCTGGGCCAGGAAGTCCACCCTGCCCAGCTTTTTTGCCTCGGCTTCAAAGACCCGGATGAACTCCTCCCCGATGATCTTCCGCTTCCGCTCCGGCTCCTCCACCCCTTTGAGGCGGGACAGGAACCGCTCCCCAGCGTTGACCCGGACAAAGCGGATGGGCATCCCGGCGAAAGCGGCCTCCACCTCGTCCCCTTCGTTTTTCCGCATCAGGCCGGTGTCCACAAAGATGGCGGTGAGCCGGTCCCCCACGGCCCGGGAGAGCAGGGCGGCGCAGACCGAGGAATCCACCCCGCCGGAGAGGGCCAGCAGCACCTGCTTGTCCCCGATCTTCTCCCGGAGGGCCGCCACGGCGGTCTTGGCGTAGTCCTCCATGGTCCAGTCGCCTTTGGCGCCGCAGACCCGGTAGAGGAAATTCTTCAGCATCGCGCTGCCGTTTTCGGTGTGGAGCACTTCGGGATGGAATTGCAGGCCGTAAAGGCCGCACTCGGGGCACTCCATGGCCGCCACCGGGGTGGAGGCGGTGCGGGCGGTGGAGCGGAACCCCTCCGGCAGCTGGTCCACGTAGTCGGTGTGGCTCATCCAGCTGACGCCGTTGGCGGGGAGGTCCCGGAACAGGAGGCTGGCGGTGTCGAACCAGGTCTCGGTCTTGCCGTACTCCTGGGTCTCCGGGGTGGTGATGTGGCCCCCTAGAGCGTAGGCCATGGCCTGGATGCCGTAGCAGATGCCCAGCACCGGCACCCCCTGGCGCAGCGCCTCCGGGTCCAGGTGGGGGGAATCCTCCCGGTAGATGCTGTTGGGCCCCCCGGTGAGGATCACCCCGATGGGGCGCAGTTCCGCCAGCTTCTCCATGGCCCGGTGGTAGGGCCAGACCTCGCAGTAGACCCCCTGTTCCCGGACCCGGCGGGCGATGAGTTGGTTGTACTGGCCGCCAAAGTCCAGTATCAAAATGGTTTGATGTCCTGTCATCTTTTGGTACCGGCCCCTTTCTTATTCTACAACGACCTTCTCGAAATCCGACGCCGGATGCTTGCAGAGGGGGCAGATGAAATCGGCGGGCAGTTCCTCCCCCTCGTAGATGTAGCCGCAGATGACGCAGCGCCACACCGTCTTGCCCTTGGCCTTGGGGGCCTGGGGCTTGGGCTTGATGTTGGCGTGGTAGTAGGCGTAGGTGGCGGAGGGGACATCGGAGAGCACCTTCATATCGTCCAGGGTGGCGATGAAAAGGGTGTGGGTCCCCAGGTCCACAGCCTGCTCCACCTTGGCGCTGAGAACGCCGTTGGTGCCGGCGGTGATGTAATAGAGACCGTTGCCGCTGCGCTGGCAGCTGTCGTAACCGGCGAACTTGTCCACATCCCGGCCGGACTGGAAGCCGAAGTGGCGGAAGGTGTCAAAGGAAGCCGCCTCGCTGAGGATGGAGACGTTGAAGATACCGCTCTTCATCGCCAGGTCGTGGGTGAAGTTGGCCTTGTTGACGGTGACGCTGATGCGGTTGGGGGTGTCGGTGACCTGCCCCGCAGTGTTGATGATGCAGCCGCTGTCCTTGCCGTCAAAGCGGGAGGTAAAGACGAACAGCCCGTAGGTGAGGTTGAACAGAGTTTTGGTATCCATGGTGATCCCTCCATCGTTTTTGCCCGCCGCCGTACCGATGCTGGCGGCCTTTTTTACAATATTTAAGTATAATTCATCCCAGGCTGTTGTCAAGGAGATGGCTGTCAAAATAAACGGGATTTTTTCTTCCCGGGGGGTTGACATGGAGTTGGCTCCAACCTTTATAATGGAACCATCATGAAAAAAGGAAGGTGCGTTTGGTATGATATACAAGGATTTTCAGGGGCTGCGGCTTTCGGCGCTGGGGATGGGGGCGATGCGGCTGCCGGTGATCGGCGGGGATGATTCCTGTATCGACCAGGAGGCGGTGGACCGGATGGTGGAACTGGCCATGGAGAAGGGGATCAACTACTACGACACCGCCTGGGGCTACCACGGCGGCCAGTCGGAACCGGCCATGGGCCGGGCGCTGAAGCGGTACCCCCGGGACAGCTTCTGCCTTGCCACCAAGTTCCCCGGCTACGACCTGTCCAATATGGACAAGGTGGAGGAGATCTTCCGGCAGCAGCTGGAGCGGTGCCAGGTGGACTACTTTGATTTCTACCTGTTCCACAACGTCTGCGAGATGAACATCGACGCCTACCTGGACGAAAAGTACCGCATCCACCGGTACCTGATGGAGCAGAAAAAGGCGGGGCGCATCCGCCACCTGGGCTTTTCGGTCCACGGCAGCTTTGAGGTGATGAAGCGGTTCCTGGACGCCTATGGCCAGGATATGGAGTTCTGCCAGGTGCAGCTGAACTACCTGGACTGGGAGTTCCAGAACGCCAAGGCCAAGGTGGAGCTGCTGTCCCGGCTGGGCATCCCCGTTTGGGTGATGGAGCCGCTGCGGGGCGGGCGGCTGGCCAGCCTCTCCCCGGCGGACACCCGGACCCTTGGGGCGCTGCGGCCGGAGGAGACGGTCCCCGCCTGGGCCTTCCGGTTCCTCCAGTCGGTGCTGGGGGTGACGGTGACCCTCTCCGGCATGTCCGACCTCCGGCAGCTGGAGGAGAACATCGCCACCTTCGGGGAGGAAAAGCCCCTTTCCCCCAGGGAGTGGCAGGCCCTCCAGACCATCGCCAACGGCATGGTGAGCCCCGCGGCGCTGCCCTGCACCGCCTGCCGCTACTGCGTCAGCCACTGTCCCCAGGGGTTGGATATCCCCGCCCTGCTGGGTCTGTATAACGAGCATAGCTTCACCAAGGGGGGATTCATCGCCCCCATGGCGCTGATGGCCTACCCCAAGGAGAAGCAGCCCGGCGCCTGCATCGGCTGCCGCAGCTGCGAGGCGGTCTGCCCCCAGCAGATCAAGATATCCGACGCCCTTGCCCGGTTCAGCCAGAGCCTGGCAGGGTAAAAAAGGACCGGGAGCGCCGCTCCCGGTCCTTTTCCGGTCCTCCCGCTGCCGTCATATCCCCCGGGGGACAGGCATATCCTGTACTGACAGGCTAGGAAAAGGGAGGATGTCGATATGTTCGTGGTGCTCACCATCCAGCGGGAGGAACGGGGGCTGCTGGCCCGGGCGGCGGACTGGCTGGGGAAGGGGCCGCTGGAGGTGCGCCGCCGCAGCTTTTTGGGCAACGGGTACTATCATATCATCGACCACACCGGCGGCCGCCCCCACTGGGAACTGCTGGCCCAGGCGGTGGGCCGGGCCGCCACCCGGCTGGTGGTGGCGGGGGAGGAGGAGCCGCCCCGGGGCAGCGGCCTGCGGCTCTACGACCCGGCGATCTTTGCCGGGCGGATGACCGCCATGGCGGGGGCCCAGCTGCTGCGGGAACTGCCGGACGGGGGCCGCCAGACCACCGTGGCCCTGGTGGACGAGGACGGGCTCTTCACCTGGTGCGCCGGGGAATTGGCCCGGCGGTGCGCCCTGCTGCGGGTCTACACCCGCCGCCCCGACCGGTACACCGGCCTCTGCCGGGAACTGATGGAGGGGGAGGGGGCCAGCCTGGTGCTGGCGGATGGGCCAGAGGGGTTGAGGGAGAGCCGGTTTGCCGTCTCCCCGGCCCCCACCGGGGTGTGGCGTCTGCCCATGCCGGTGGTGACGGTGGACCGCAGCGGCATCCAGGGCCGCCCCACCCTCAACCGCCTGGAGCCGGACCTGGCCCCGGAACTGGAGGAGACCATCCCCCCCGGCGTGCCGCTCCCCCTCTTTCTGGGGGCCGCCTGGGAGACCGGCCTGCGCCGCTTCCCCCTGGACATGGGCATCCGGGCATGCCGGGCCGACGGACGGCTGATCCCCTTCGGCCAAGCCCTGGAAGCGAGGTAAGCGTCAAAAGCGCCAGCACGCCGCCCAAGACTCCAGGCACCCGCTATCGCCTGGCACCCACATAAGGCCCCGAAGGGGCCGCGCAGGGCCAGACAGCGGCGGCACGCCGCCCAAGACTCCAGGCACCCGCTATCGCCTGGCACCCACATAAGGCCCCGAAGGGGCCGCGCAGGGCCAGACAGCGGCGGCACGCCGCCCAAGACTCCAGGTACCCGCTATCGCCCGGAACCCGCATAAGGCCCCGAAGGGGCCGTGCAGGGCCAGACAGCGGCGGCACGCCGCAGGGGTTGACAATGGATGGAAAATTGCATATAATGTTATCTGCTATTTGTCCGCATTTTGCGCATTTTGCAGAAAAGGAGCATCTACATCATGGCACAAGAGATCATTCTGACAGCCGAAGGCTACGAAGAACTGAAAAATGAGCTGCAGCAGCTGAAAACGGTGAAGCGGGCCGAGCTTGCCGATAAGATCAAGACCGCCAGAGGGTTTGGCGACCTTTCCGAGAACAGCGAGTACGACGAGGCCAAAAACGAGCAGGCCATCGTGGAGGCCCGCATCCTCACCCTGGAGGAGCAGCTGAAGGTGGTCCGGGTGGTGGACAAGGACGCCCTGGACAAGGACGTCATCAACATCGGCTCTACGGTAAAGCTGCTGGACCTGGAGTTCAACGAGGAGTTGGAGTACCGCATCGTCAGCAGCGTGGAGGGCTCCAGCGCCGGCAACAGCCTCACCGACAAGTCCCCGGTGGGGGAGGCCCTGATGGGCCACCGGGTGGGGGAGACGGTGGAGGTCCATGCCCCCAAGGGCGTGTTCCAGCTGAAGATACTGGAAATCCATAATTAAGGGATACCGCGAAACGGAAAAGGCCAGGCAGGAGGAAACGCCCTCCGGCCTGGCCTTTTGATATTACCCGCCCCCGGTTGGCAGGGCAGGCAGCGATACCCAGAAGCGGCTGCCCTCCCCGGGCTGGCTCTCGGCGCCGCAGCGGCCCCGGTGCTGTTCCACCGCCCCCCGGACAATGGAGAGCCCCAGCCCCGTCCCCGCCAGCCCCCGGCGGTGGGGCTTTTTGCCCCGGTAGTACCGGTCCCAGATGTAGGGGAGTTCCTCCGGGGGGATACCCGGGCCGCTGTCCCGGACCGAAAGGGTCACCCAGCCCCCCGTCTCCTCCAGTTCCACCGATACCGCCTTGTCCGGGCCGGTGTGGTGGACGGCGTTGGCGATGAGGTTGTACACCACCTGGGACAGCATGGTGGGGTCCCCCTCCACCATCCCTTCCCCCTGGTGGCGGAAGTGGATGACATAGCCCTCCCGTTCCACCAGGCGGCGGTACCGGGACAGCACCTCGTCGGTCAGGGCGGACAGGGAGAGGGGCTGGAAGTCGGGGGTCCAGGCCCCGGCCTGTAACTTGCCCAGGTCCAGCATGTCGTTCACCAGGCCGGTGAGGCGCTGGGTCTCGTCGATGATGATCTGGACGTTTTCCGGGGTGTTCTCCCCGGGGATGTCCCGCATCATCTCCCCGTACCCGGCGATCATGGTGAGGGGGGTGCGCAGGTCGTGGGAGACGTTGGCGATGAGTTCCCGGCGCAGCGATTCCACCTTGGACAGTTCCCCGGCAGCGTAGGCAAGGGTGTCGGACAGCTGCCGTACCTCCCGGTAGCCGCCGCCGGAAAAGGCGGTGTCGTAGTTGCCGGCCGCCAACTCCCGGGCGCCGCGGCTGAGGGCTACCAGGGGGCCCCCCACCTGCCGGGAGAGGGCCAGGGCGATGGCCGCCGACAGCAGCAGCAGGATCAAAGCGATGCAGAGGAACTGGGCCTTTAAGGTGTCGGTGGTGGCGTCCAGGGGGGTGAGGGCGGTGCTGAGAAGGATGAGGAGGGTGCCCTGCTCCTGACTTTCCGCCAGATAGGCGCAGACCAACAGGGTGGCGGTATTTTCCGGCTTGCTCCAGCGGCCGGGGCCGTCGGGGTGGCGCTGGAAGGGGGCGGGAAGCTGCTGCCGGAACTGCCGCAGCGCCATGCCGCCGTTCTTCTCCGCCTGCTGGAAGAAGGAGGCGATCTCCTCCCGGTCCAGGTCGTGGATCATGCTTTGGGGGCCGGGGCGGGACTGGTAGACGCTGTTCCCCTCCCGGTCCAGGATGCGCAGGTACAGGTCCGGCTGCCGCCGCAGCCCCTCCAGCCGCCGGCTCAGGTCATCGTCGTCGATGTCCTGGGCGATGGCCCGGGCGATCTCCCGGATGTCGTGGGTCTTGATGGCCTGATAGAACCAGTCCAGCAGCACCACCTGGAACAGCCACAGCAGCAGCATCAGCACCGCCACAAAGAGGGTGAGCCAGGCCATGATGTGCCACTGGATGCCCAGCCGCCCCGCCCGGGCCTCCCAGGCGGCCCGCAGCTTATTCCTCAAAGCGGTACCCCACCCCGCGCAGGGTGACGACGTGGCCGCTGTATGGCCCCAGGGAGCGGCGCAGCAGCTTGATGTGGGTGTCCAGCGTCCGCTGGTCCCCGTAGAAGTCGTAGCCCCAGACGTCGCTGAGTATCTTGTCCCGGGACAGGGCGATGCCCCGGTTCTTCACCAGGTAGAAAAAGAGGTCGTACTCCTTGGGGGACATCTCCGCCGGGACGCCGTCCACCAGCACCCGGCGGCCGGTGAAGTCGGCGGTGACCCCCTCCAGGGTGTAGACCTCCCGCAGGTCCTCGTGGTCCCCCGCCCGGCGGAGGATGGCGGAGACCCGGAGCATCAGTTCCTTGGGGGAGAAGGGCTTCACCACGTAGTCATCCACCCCCAACTCGAACCCCCGGATGCGGTCGTACTCCTCCCCCCGGGCGGAGAGCATCAGCACCGGGGTGCGGGGGGAGGAACGGCGCAGCCGCTCCAGGGTGGCGAAGCCGTCCAACTCCGGCATCATCACGTCCAGGATGACCAGGTCAAAGCCGCACTGGCGGCAGATCTCCAGCGCCTCGGCGCCGTCGGCGGCCTGGGTGACCTTGTGGCCCTCAAAGCTGGCGTACTTTTGGATCAGCTGGCGGATGTTGGGCTCGTCATCCACCACCAGGATGTGGTACATAAAAGGCGTCCCCCTTTTGGCTGTTTTCCATTAGGATAGCACCGCCAGGTGAAGGCTGTGTGAAAGGATCAGCGGTGGAGGTGGACCTTCAGCAGCAGCTTTTCCACCCAGCCCTTCTGGTACTTGAGGGAGAAGTAGCCGATGACCGACATCACCGCCGCCCCGATGGTGTCCACGATCAGGTCCTTCATGGTGTCCCGCAGGGCCAGCCGCCCCAGGAAGGGGGTGCCGTCCTCCAGGCCGAACTTCTGCATGTTGGTGTGGAGGATGCCGTCGGCGGTGAACTCGTAGATCTCCCACACCACGCCCAGGGTGACGGCGAAGCAGAAGGCGAAGGTGGCCACAAAGACAGGGGAGAGGTTTACCGGCACCTGGTCGGTCTTGTTCAGGAAGGTGATGAAGGAGAAGCCCAGCGCCCCCAGCATGGCGCCGCTGAAGGTGTGGAGGATGGTGTCCCAGTTGCTGACATTATAATAGAAGGCCCGGACCTCCCCCAGGTAGATGGCGCAGTAGAGGAAGATGGCGTAAAGGATGAGCATATTGGAGGGGACCTCCAGCTGGACCCGCCGCCGCAGCATGCTGGGCAGGGCCAGGGCAAAGACCCCCAGGACGCACTGGGCCAGCATCAGCACGTAGTCCCCCTTGACCCGGTGGTTGGGCCGGGCGGGGTCCGGCTCGGTGGGGGCCAGTGCCATGGCCACCGAGATAAAGACGATGGAGGCCACCAGGGTGACGGTGACGAACAGAAAGACCCACCGGTGCCAGCGGGCGCTGTTGGGAACACGATCCATAAGAAAAACCCCTTTCCTGACTGTGTCAGACGGCTGTGAATACAGGTTCTAGCGGTCGATACGCTATTGTACCACGAAGGGCGGCCCTGTGTAAAGCGGGGAAGGGGAGGGGATATTCTGCAAGGATGGCACAAAAATCTTGCATTTTCTGCCCGATACCCCTTGATTTTTCCCGGTTTTTTCGGTATGATAGGGGGCAGGAGCCGCAGGAACCGTGGCGCTCCTGGCAAAAACCGGTTAGCGAGGTGTGATACAGCCATGCCAATGGACCTTTTGGCGGTGATCGAACGGGGCATGCCCTCCTTTTCCAAGGGGCAAAAACTCATCGGCCGGTTCATCACCCAGCACTACGATAAAGCGGCCTTTATGACCGCCTCCCGGCTGGGGGACACGGTGGGGGTGAGCGAATCCACCGTGGTCCGCTTCGCCACCGAGGTGGGCTTTGAGGGCTACCCCCAGCTTCAAAAGAACCTCCAGGAGATCATCCGCAACCGGCTGACCACGGTGCAGCGGATGGACATCATCGACGAGCAGATCGCCGGCAGCGACGTGCTGACCAAGGTGATGTCCCTGGACAGCGAGAAGATACGCCGCACCATGGAGGAGGCGGACCGCGCCGCCTTCGCCCAGGCGGTGGAGGCCATCGTCACCGCCCGGGAGGTGTACATCCTGGGCATCCGCAGTTCCAGCATGCTGGCCAGCTTCCTGGCCTTCTACTTCAACCAGATATTCCCCCACGTCCGGTGCGTCAACTCCAACTCCACCAGCGAGACCTTCGAGCAGATGTTCCGCATCGGCGGGGAGGACGTGTTCATCGCCATCAGCTTTCCCCGGTACTCCCAGCGGACGCTGAAGGCGGCGCAGTACGCCAAGAGCCAGGGGGCCAGGGTCATCGCCATCACCGATTCCACCTCCGCCCCCCTGGCCCAGGCGGCGGATATCCTGCTGCTGGCCCGCAGCGAAATGGCCTCCTTTGTGGACAGCCTGGTGGCCCCCCTCAGCGTCATCAACGCCCTGATCGTGGCGGTGGGGCTGAAAAAGAAGAAGGAGATCAGCCGCACCTACGCCACCCTGGAGAGCATCTGGGAGGAATACCAGGTGTACGAAAAGACCGAGGGCCCGGCATGACATCACGCATAAGAAAAGCGCCTGCGCTCCGCTTCGGCGGGGGCAGGCGCTTTTTGGGTGGATGGGGGATCAGTCGGGGTTGATATCCTCTTCCGGGACGAACCTGCTGATTTCGAAAATATCCTGGATCGGGTAGTTTTCGACAAATGCAGTCAGTTCGTCGTCTATCTCCACGACCTCTGCAAGGACCTTTGGTTCACCGCCCTCATAAATATCGAGCCGCATTAGCTGAGGAACCCCCGGGCGCCCTTGATAAAGGGCCTTGATAGCGGCTTTTGCCTGCATCAGGTCAACACGGGAAAAAGTTGTCTGCCGAAAATATATCGGTGCCCATGGACCGTCATAGTCCCGAAGCAGTGTGTCAATGGGGGCTTTTTCCATCGCTTTAAGGTCCACCTGCCCCCTGTATAAAACGATGGAAGTGTAGTCCTTTGGGGCAAGATTACTGTACAGATACCAATAAAGGGCCTCCACCGCAGCCTGGTCATCGGTCTCGTAGTCTATATCGTCTGTGTAGAAGTTTGAGACATCCTTGGGGGCGGGGGCGCTCTCCGAGGCCGGTGTGGAGACATTTTCTGCGGGCGCCGTGACAGAGGAAGGTCCGGCCGGCACACGACTACAGCCGGCCACGCACAAAAGGACCGCTCCGGCTGCCAGGATACGCTTTAACTGCACGGGTCTCCCCTCCTTCATGATCTGCTCTTTTCTGCATCATATCATATTTAACTTCCGCTTGCAATCCATATAAAATCTTTTTCGCCATCATCCCGCCTAATGGAACATATCCTTTTTGACCAGGATCACCGCCGCCCCGATAGCCAGGGCGATGGAGAGGGCCACCGGGAACCACCAGAACTGGTCCAGGGGCATCCCGCCGCCGATGTTCATGCCGTAGAAGCTGGAAACGATGGTGGGGATGGACATGACGATGGTCACCGATGCCAATATCTTCATCACGATGTTGAGATTGTTGCTGATCACCGATGCAAAAGCGTCCATCGTCCCGGACAGAATACTGGTGTAGATGTTACACATCTCGATGGCCTGCTTCACCTCAACCAGCACGTCCTCCAGCAGGTCCTGGTCCTCCTCGTACAGCTTGATGATCCGCCCCCGGAGTATCTTCTCCAGCGTCACCTCGTTGCCCTTGAGGGAGGTGGAAAAGTAGACCAGGGATTTCTCCAGCCCCAGCAGCTGGATCAGCTCCTTGTTCCGCATGGATTTGTGCAGCTGCTGTTCGGTGTAGGAGGATATCTTGTCGATCTGCTTCAGGTAGGTGAGGTACCGGGTGGCGATGCGGAACAGCAGCGACAGCAGGAACCGGGCCCGCAGGTGGGTGGTGACGTTCTTCACCCGGCCGTCGGCCATCTCGCCCACCACCTGCTGGGGCTGGGTGCTGATGGTAAAGACGTAGTCCGGTGTCAGGATGATGCCCATGGGGGCAGTGGTGTAGAGGATGGAGCGTTCCTCCCCCTCCCGCTGGGCCACCGGCAGGTCCACGATGACCAGCACCTGGTCGTTGTCCTCCGCCTCGATGCGGGAGGAT
Organism: uncultured Angelakisella sp.; assembly: GCA_910585525.1. Taxonomy (GTDB): domain Bacteria; phylum Bacillota; class Clostridia; order Oscillospirales; family Ruminococcaceae; genus Angelakisella. The sequence goes on along the minus strand of CAJUFR010000014.1, from coordinate 36,031 downwards.
TCCTCCTCGTCCAGGGAGGAGCGGACAAAGTCCTGGTCCAGCCCCAGTTCCCCGGTGAGGTAGGCGATCTCCTGCTGGGTGGGCTCCACCACGTTGACCCAGCACCCGGGGGTCAGCTGGTCCTGGGGCACCACCCGTCCGCCCTCGGTCTTGTAGATGTTCAGCATAGGCGTGTTCCTCCTTCTCTCCAGAAGCGGAGGACCACCCTACGGCAGCCTGTCCGCCCCTGTCTTATTTTTTCGTACTACCTCCAGGGTCGGTACTCAAGGCCGCTCCACCTCCCGGTTTCCCAATTAATATGGGACAGTCTTTAAAAGCTATTATACTACGGCCACCCTGTTTTTGGCAACAAAAAAACACCCGCCCGGCGGGGAAAGGATGGGTCTCTTCCAATGCGCCGATCGCTGCAAAAATTCCTCTGCGCCTTCCCGCCCCGGCTGTTCCTCTGCGCCGGGCTCATCGCCTTCCAGATGGCGGCTATGGCCGCCGTCCTCTTCTGGGCGGCCTTCCGCTCCGCCGCCGCCTTCGCCCTGTTCTGGGGCGGCAGCCTGGCCCTGGCCCTCTGGGTGGCCGCCCGGGAGGAGAGCGGCTCCTACAAGACCGCCTGGATACTGGTCATCCTGGGCCTGCCCCCGGCGGGGGCGCTGCTGTGGCTCACCTGGGGCGGGCGGGGGCCCTCCCGGGGGCGGAGAAAAGCCCTGCGCCGGGCCAAGGAGCGCCGGACCGCCCTTTGCCTCCCCGACGCCGGGGAACTGGAGGAACTGACCCGGCAGCACCCCGGGCTGGGGGTCCAGGCGGCCTACCTGTGGCGTATCTCCGGCTTCGGCCCCTTTGACCGCACCCAGGTGGACTACTGCCCCCTGGGGGAGAGCCAGTTCCAGGCGATGCTCCGGGAACTGCCCCAGGCCCGGCGGTTCATCCTGCTGGAGTATTTCATCCTCGCCCCGGGGGAGATGTGGGACAGCATCCTTCTCATCCTCCGGCGCAAGGCCCGGGAGGGGGTGGAGGTCCGGGTCATCTGGGACGACCTGGGCTGCATCCGCACCCTGCCCCCCGGCACCCGGAGGCAGCTGGAGGAGTGGGGCATCTCCACCCTGGTCTACAACCCCCTGGGACCGGGCATCGACCCCGGCCTCAACTACCGGGACCACCGGAAGATCTGCGTGGTGGATGGCCGGGTGGGCATCTGCGGCGGGGTGAACCTGGCCGACGAGTACATCAACAAAAAACGGCTCCACGGCCACTGGAAGGATACCGCCGTGGTGCTCCGGGGGCCGGGGGTCTGGTCCCTCACCCGGATGTTCCTCCAGCTGTGGTGCGCCGGGGGCGGCAGCCCCATGGGGGAGCCGGAGCGGTACCGGAACCCCTGGCCCCTGGATGGCCCGGACGCCCCCCAGGAGTGCCCCGGCTTTGTCCAGCCCTTTTGCGATTCCCCCCTGGACCGCCACCGTGTGGCGGAAAACGCCTATCTCCAGCTGGTGAACCGGGCCCGGCGGTATGTCTGGATCACCACCCCCTATCTGATCCTGGACAGCAGCTTCCTCACCGCCCTGTGCACCGCCGCCCAAAGCGGGGTGCAGGTGCGGGTGCTCTGTCCCCGGCAGGGGGACCGGTGGTTCGTCCATGTGGTGACCCGCTCCTACTACCCGCCCCTTCTCCGGGCCGGGGTGGAGATATGGGAGTACACCCCCGGCTTCATCCACGCCAAGATGGCGGTGAGCGACGGGGAAGGGGCCATCGTGGGCACCGCCAACCTGGATTTCCGCAGCCTGTACCTCCACCACGAGTGCGCCGTGGCCATCTGGGGCGGTCCCGCCGTGGGGTCGGTGGCGGCGGACATCCAAAGGACCCTGGAAAAGAGCCAGCAGGTGACGCTGGAGGAGTTGACCCGGGAGCCCTGGCCCAAACGGCTGGCGGCGGCTTTCCTCCGCCTTTTCGCCCCACTCATGTAAAATGACAGCAAAAAAAACAGGCCGGTCAGCCTGTTTTTTTCTGCTGGCACGCCGCCGGGTCCTCCTGCTGGGCGTCGTAGAAGATGAAGTCGTCCACGTCCCCGGGGGTGGAGAACCAGTCCTCCTGCCACCGGCTTCGGGGGCGGCGGTCGGCCTCCGCCGTCCGGCGGGGTTCGGTCTGCTTTTGGGTCATGTTTTGCCCCCCTTTCTTTTTCATACCCGCTATTCTATGCGGCGGGAGGGAAAAAGATGCAGGGGGGGAGCCGTCCTATTCCTCGTCCCCGGCCTTGAAGTTGTAGACGGGGCGGATGATCTTCTCGATCCGCGCCGTTTCCCCGATGTTGTCCACGATGTCCGACATGGTCTTGTAGGCCATGGGGCACTCGTCCAGGGTGGACTTGCCCACCGAGGTGGTGTAGATGCCGTCCATCTCCTTTTTGAACTGGGAGACGGTGAAGCTATGCTTGGCGTCGGCCCGGCTCATCAGCCGCCCCGCCCCGTGGGGGGCCGAGCAGTTCCAATCCGGGTTGCCCTTGCCCACGCAGATGAGGCTGCCGTCCCGCATGTTGATGGGGATGAGCAGCCGCTCCCCCTCCTTGGCCGAGACCGCCCCCTTGCGCAGCACCATGGCCTCCATATCGATGTAGTTGTGGATGGTGGTGAAGGAATCCTGGGCGTGGAGCTTCAGTCCCCGGAGCAGTTCGTCCACCATCGCCTGGCGGGAGAGGGCGGCGAACTGCTGGACGATGGCCATGTCGTGGATGTAGTCGTCAAAAAGTTCCCCCTGGGCGTAGGCCAGGGGCTTGGGCACCGAGGTCCGCTTGGTGCCCTTCAGGGCCTTTAGGGCCTTCTGTATCTCCTTTTCCCGGCCCTCCGCCTTCAGCTGGGCCGCCAGCGCCTCGGCGTCGGCCTTGCTGCTGCCGTTGAGCCGCTGGTAGGCCTCGTTCTGGTAGAAGTTGGCCACCTCCAGCCCCAGGTGGCGGCTGCCGGAGTGGATGACAAGGTACAGGTCCCCGTCCTCGTCCCGGTCCACCTCGATAAAGTGGTTGCCGCCCCCCAGGGTGCCCAGGCTCTTTTCCGCCCGCAGGGGATCGACGCTTTTGTAGCACCGCAGGGCGGAAAGGTCCACCTTCTCCATATACCGGTGGGCCTTGTCCCGGATGGAGAAGCCGGAGGGGATGCGCTGGCGGATGTATTTATCCAGCTGCTGGAGTTCCAGATGGCGCTCCCGGAGACGCACCGTCTCCATCCCGCAGCCGATGTCCACCCCCACCAGGTTGGGGACCACCTTGTCCCGGATGGTCATGGTGGTGCCCACGGTGCAGCCCGCCCCGGCGTGAATGTCCGGCATCATGCGGATGCGGCTGCCCTGGGCGAACTCCTGGCTGCACAGCAGGATCACCTGGGCGATGGACGCCTGGTCCACCACGTCGGTGAATATTTTGGCGCTGTTGTATTTTCCGCTCACCTCGATCATGGCGGCACGCCCCCTTTCTTGTTCTATATTAAAAATATCAAAAGCGGGAAAGACTGTCAAGCCCGGTTGTTCACAGTCCGTTTATTGCTTTTGTCCTCCGGCGGGATTATACTGGTAGCATATCCATTAAGGAGGTCTTTGTATGAACCGGATCCTCAAGCAGCGGGCCCGGCAGCTGTACAGCCGGAACTTTGGCCGGCTGATGCTGGTCTACCTGCTGAACCTTGTTTATCTGCTGCTCACCGCTGTCATTCCCCTCCGCTTTCCCCTTTGGCTGGCGCGCCAGGGGATGAACGAGTGGGAGAGTTTCTTTGTCACCTCCATGGCCCAGCTGGTGCTGATGCTGCTGCTGGCGCCCCTGTCCCTGGGGGTCACCCGGTTCGTCTACCTCCTCCAGATGGAGCGGGGCCCCGGGGTCCGGGAGGTCTTTCACTACCTCTCCCGGCCGGGGCGGTACGGCAAGGCGGTTGCGGCGGGCATCATCCAAAGTTTCCCCAGCTACCTGGTGCTGATCTGCGGCGCCCTTATGGACGGCACCGGCTCCCCGGCCCTGGAGATGCTGCTGCTGGTCCTCTCCCTGGGGGGCTATGTCCTCACCATCTACTGGACCCTCCACATCTGCCTGCTGCCCTACATCCTGGTGGAGGACGAGGAGGCCCAGCTGGGGCATATCCGGCGGGAATCCTTCCGGCTGATGCGGGGCAACTGCGGCCGGTACTTCGGCCTCTGCCTTTCCTTCATCGGATGGTATCTGCTGATCACCGCCATCCTCAGCGGCGTGCTGCTGTCAGTGATGATGCCCAAGGTGATGGACTACGCCCAGCTGGGCCTGGTGTTCCCCGATGAACTGATGGAATCCTATGTTTTCTGGGTCCAGCTGGGGGCGGCGGTGATGATGACCTTCCTGGCCCCCTATGTCAGCCTGTCCACCGCCGGCTTTGGCGCCGCCGCCCTCCAGGGTCGGATGGAGGAACTGGCCTGGCAGGGGCGGGCCCCCTACGGCGGCGGTTACCCCAACACCACCGGCTGGCAGCAGCCGGGGTATCCGCCCCCTTACGGGCCATACCCGCCGTCCTATCCCCAGGGTGCCAACACCACCGGCTGGCCCCAGGGAGCGGCCCCCTGGCAGGGGCAGCAGGGGTGGGCGCCCCAGCAGCCGGCGGACCCCTACACCGCCGCCCAGCAGGAGGAGGCCCAGCAATACCAGCGGTACTGTCAGGGGCAGCCTATGGCGGCCCGGACCTTCACCAGCTACGGCAGCGCCAGCGACCTTGGCGGCTTCCTGCCCTGGCTCCAGGTGGAGCGGAGCGACCTCTACAGCTTCCTGAAGCTGGAAGGGTGGATGCCGGGGATGGTGGCCGCCGCCTGGCAGCAGGCCGCCGCGGGGATGTCCTCCCAGGCCCGTGGCACCGGGGCGGTGGTAAAGCGCAGCCTGGAGGAGAGCCTGAACGGCACCCGTTTCCGGGTGACGGTGATCATCAGCGAGGACGCTGCGGCAGGGGGATGGCAGGTCTGCATCCAGGTGGAGGTGGGGTAGGGGAGAGGCCCCCAAAAAAGCACATGCCCTGTGCAAGCGATCTCTTTTCATTCAAACAGCCTGTTCACCGGCGGGGTGGACGGGCTGTTTTTGTATCTACAGGCTCTCTTTAGGAAAGACTCCCCGTTTTCCCCGACCCTCACCCCCTGCCCCCCTTTCGCATAGGATAGACCATCGAAAGGAGGGAAATTTATGAAAAACCGTAATATCGGCCTGTTGGGGGGCGGGGAGGAGCAGCTGGCCCTTGCCGGCCGGCTGGCGGCGGAGACCCAGTGGGAGGTCTACGCCATGTTCCTGGAAAGTCCCCGTCTCTCCCCCCGGGTCCATGCCGCCGTGGACTTCCGGGATGTCCTCTGGCTCTGCCGGGTGCTGGTGCTCCCCGACCCGGCCTGCCGGGAGGGGGAACTGCTGAACGCCCCCCTCTGGCCCGGGCGGCCGGTGGAGGCGGGGCAGTTTTTGGGCAGCATCGGCAAGGGGGTGCTGCTCCTCACCGGGGAGACCACCCCCGCCCTCCGCCGGGCCGCCGCCGCCCGGGAGGTGGCTCTCACCACCCTCCCGCCTGGGAGACCCGGGCAGGACTGGGCCCAGCGGGTGCTGGATTACCTGGCGACAGTGTGACATAAACCCAAGCGGTTGCGTTCTCCCGCCGGAACGTCTATAATAGAGCCGGACCGGCATACCGGGAAGGGAGGATGACCCATGGACCTTGACCATTGTACCCTTTGCCCCAGGGAGTGCGGCGCCTGCCGCCGCCGGGGCCCGGGGCGCTGCGGGGCGGGGGCGCTGCCCCGGCTGGCCCGGGCGGCCCTCCACCGGTGGGAGGAGCCCTGCATCAGCGGCGATGACCCCCGGCGGGGCTCCGGGACGGTGTTCTTTTCCGGCTGCCCCCTGGGCTGCTGCTTCTGCCAGAACGACGCCATCAGCCGGGGCAACTTTGGGGCGGAGGTCACCGTCTCCCGCCTGGCAAAGATATTCCTGGAACTCCAGGACCAGGGGGCCTGGAACATCAACCTGGTCAGCGCCGCCCAATACCTCCCCCAGGTCATCGAGGCCCTGGACCTGGCGGGAAAGCGGCTGACCATCCCGGTGGTCTACAACTCCGGCGGCTACGAAAAGCCGGAGAGCCTCCGGCTGCTGGAGGGGTATGTGGATATCTACCTCCCGGACCTGAAATTCTACGACCCGGCCCTGGCGGAAGGCTGCGCCGGGGCCCCGGACTACTTTGCGGTGGCATCCGCCGCCATCCCGGAGATGTTCCGCCAGACCGGCCCCCTGGACCAGGACCAAAGCGGCATGCTCCGCCGGGGGGTGATGGTCCGCCACCTGGTGCTCCCCGGCCAGCGGAAGGATTCGGAACGGCTGCTGCGGTGGCTGGCGGGGGCGCTGCCGGTGGGGGAGATCTACCTCAGCCTGATGAGCCAGTACACCCCCTACCGCCCCATGCCGGTGAAGGCGCTGGACCGCCGGGTGGCCACCTTCGAGTACGAGTGGGTGCGGGAGGTGGCGGACCGGCTGGGCTTTTCCGGCTACGGCCAGGAGCGGACCTCCGCCAAGGAGGAGTACACCCCGCCCTTCGACCTGGAGGGCGTGGAGGGACCGGAGTTGTAAAAAAGCAGGCAACAGGCGAAAAACCAGCCCTTGGCCCTTTGGCCAGGGGCTTTTCTCTTTTTAAGGGAAAGAACATATGTGCTTTTTTCACGACTGCGGCCCCCAAAATTTCGTCAAAATACCCTCAGTTTCGTCATAGTTCACAAAGCAAAAAAGAACATTAGTTCCATGTTGCATTTATCCGTCAAATAAGCTATACTTTTCCTTGTAAGTGGTGAGAAGTGGAGTGAAGTGGTTTATCAGACCTGATTTTTTCTGGAAAGTGGGTGAGTGAAGTGCTGATCGGCCAGTTCGAGCATACCATCGACGCCAAGGGCCGCATCAACTTCCCCGCCAAGTTCCGGGAGGACATGGGGGACCGCTTCATCCTGACCAAGGGCCTGGACAACTGCATCGCCGTCTACTCCCTGGAGGAGTGGGGCCGGTGGGAGGAGCGGTTCAAGAGCCTGCCGGATTCCAAGTCCCGGCAGCTGAAGCGGTTCTTCTTCGCCAGCGCCACCGATGTGGAGCCGGACAAGCAGGGGCGCATCGTCCTGCCCTCGGTGCTGCGGGACTACGCCGGGCTGGAAAAGGATGTGGTGGTCATCGGCGCCTCCGACCGGGCCGAGATTTGGGACGCCCGGCGCTGGGCCGCCGACAACGAGGACCTCACCTCCGACCAGATGGCGGAGCTGATGGACAGCCTGAATTTCTGACCACGAAACGACAAAGAAGGGGGAGAGCGTCATGGAGTTTTGTCATACATCGGTGCTCTTCTCCCAGTGCATGGAGGGGCTGGCCATCCGGCCGGAGGGCATCTACCTGGATGGCACCGCCGGGGGCGGGGGGCATTCCCTGGGCATCGCCCGGCGGCTCACCACCGGCCGGCTCATCGCCCTGGACAAGGACCCGGACGCCGTCAAGGCGGCAGGGGAGCGGCTGGCCGGCCTTCCGGCCCAGGTGGTGGAAAGCGACTACGCCGATATCCCCCAGGTGCTGGACAGCCTGGGGATCGACAAGGTGGACGGCATCCTGCTGGACCTGGGGGTCTCCTCCTACCAGCTGGACACCCCGGAGCGGGGGTTCTCCTATATGGCCGACGCCCCCCTGGATATGCGGATGACCCAGCAGGGCTTTTCCGCCCGGGACCTGGTGAACCAGTGGGACGTCAGTTCCATCGCCCGGGCCCTCCGGGAGTTCGGGGAGGAGAAATACGCCCTGGCCATCGCCAAAAAGATCGCCCGGGCCCGGGAGCAGCAGCCGGTGGAGACCACCGGCCAGCTGGTGGAGATCATCAAAAGCGCCATCCCCCCCAGCGCCCGGTACGAGGGCGGCCACCCCGCCAAGCGCACCTTCCAGGCCATCCGCATCGCCGTCAACAGCGAGTTGGACAACCTTTCCCGGTGCCTGGACACCGCCTTCGGGCGGCTGGCCCCCGGGGGGCGGTTCGCCATCATCACCTTCCACTCCCTGGAGGACCGGATGGTGAAGCAGAAGTTCGCCGCCTACTGCAAGGGCTGTGTCTGCCCGCCGGATTTCCCGGTCTGCGTCTGCGGCCACACGCCGGAGGGGCGGCTGGTGAACAAAAAGCCCATCGAGCCGGACGAAGAGGAGCGGCAGCAGAACAGCCGCAGCCACTCCGCCAAGCTGCGCATCCTGGAGAAGCTGTGAAGAAAAAGCGCTCCGGGTGACGATAGAAGGGGACAAGTTCCCCGAAAATGCCGGGAAAGGCCGTGAAGAAAAGGCCGTCCCGGCGGGACACAGATGATAAAAGGAGGAAGGGCCTATGCAAAGCAGCGCCGCCAGGGTACTGGAGGAGTACGAGTACAGCCGTGAATACCACAGCGCCCCCAAGCAAGAGGCCCCCAAACTCCAGGTGCGGGAGGGCAGACGGACCGCCGAGGGCATCTCCCCCCTGCGGCTCCTGTGCTGCTTCGCGCTGCTGGTGGCCCTCATCTCCCTGGCTATCTACAACAACATCGTGATGGTGGAACTGGGGGACCAGCTAAACGACGCCAAGGCCCAGCTGGAGGAACTGCAAAGCGAATCGGTGCAGCTGCGCTCCAAGCTGGAGAACCAGTCCTCGGTGCAGAACATCGAAAGCTACGCCTCCGCCACCCTGGGGATGGGCCGGGCGGAAAAGTACCAGATCACCTACATCAATATGGAGGGGGAGGGTTCCATCTACCGCACCGACAAGGCCCCGGACAAGGCGCCTGCCCAGGTGCTGCTGCGGGGGTTCGACAGCCTGATGGAATACATGAAGCTGCGGTGAATAAAATGAATACCGGACCAGGCCAGCATTAAGAGGTATCCTTACCTCTTAATGTTGTATATAAGGAAAATGTCGAAAAGGAGGGGATAAGGTGGCTTCCACCAATCTGCCGGACAGCAGTTCCAGAAGGCGGCTGCTGGTGGTCTGCCTTTGCATCGTGGTGCTGGGCTTCGGCGTGGTCATCTACAACCTCTTTGGTATCCAGATCACCAAGGGGGACTTTTACCAGCAGCGGGCCATCTCCCAGCAGCTGCGCACCACCCCCATCACCGCCAACCGGGGCACCATCTACGACCGCAACGGCAACACCCTGGCGGTCTCCGCCACCGTCTGGACCGTCCTCTTCTCCCCCCATGACATCACCGACGAGGAAGCGGTCATCCTTGCCGACGGCATGAGCGAGATCCTGGGGGTGGACCGGGAGTTCGTCATCGAAAAGGCCAAGAACAAAAAAAACTACTACCAGATCGTCAAAAAGAAGGTAGAGAAGGATATCGCCGACCAGGTCATCGCCTTTGCCGCCGAGCATAACATCGCCGGGGTCAGCCTCCAGGAGGACAGCAAGCGGTACTACCCCTACGGCAGCCTGGGCTCCAGCGTCATCGGCTTTGTCAACGAGGAGAACCAGGGGGCCTACGGCATCGAATCCTACTACAACAGCACCCTGAGCGGCACCCCCGGCAAGGTGGTGGCGGCCAAAAACGCCTGGGGCACCGATATGCCCTTCAGCTACCAGGAGATGTACGAGGCCCAGGACGGCCTGAGCCTGGTGCTCACCATGGACGAGACGGTCCAGCACATGCTGGATAAGCACCTGGAGACAGCGGTGGTGGAGCACAAGGTCCGCAACCGCGCCGCCGGCATCATCATGAACGTCAAGACCGGGGAGATCCTGGCCATGACCACCAAGCCGGACTTTGACCCCAACGAAGCCTACGAGATCGCCGACCCGGTGGCAAAGGCCGCCCTGGAGGCCTACCAGAAGGGCACCGAGGAGTACGAGAAGGCGCTGAACGCCGCCCGGTTTTTGCAGTGGAACAACAAGTGCATCTCGGAGCCCTACGAGCCGGGGTCGGTGTTCAAGATCATCACCCTTTCCACCGGGCTGGAGACCGCCGCGGTGCTGCCCTCCAACCATTTCTACTGCCCCGGGTACTACGTGGTCAACGGTGTCCGCAAGGGCTGCTGGAAAACGGCGGGCCACGGGGACCAGGACCTGGCGGCGGCGGTGCGCAACTCCTGCAACCCCGCCTTTATGATGGTGGGCCAGCGCATCGGCGCCAACAGCTTCTATGACTACTTCGCCAACTTCGGCCTTACCGAGGCCACCGGGGTGGACCTGCCCGGGGAGGCCATCGGCGCCTACCACAGCAAAAAGGCCCTCAGCAACCCCAACGACTTTGAGAACTCCCTCACCAGCTGCGCCTTTGGCCAGACCTTTAAGGTCACCCCCCTGCAGCTGATCACGGCGGTGGCGGCGGCGGTGAACGGCGGCACCCTTTACGAGCCCCATATCGTCAAGCAGGTGCTGGACAGCGACGGCAACATCGTCCAGACCATACAGCCCAAGGCCAAGCGCCAGGTCATCTCCGCCGAGACCTCCGCCATCGTCTGCCAGATGCTGGAGACGGTGGTCACCGAGGGCTCCGGCAAAAACGCCTACATACCCGGCTACCGCATCGGCGGCAAGACCGGCACCTCCGAGAAGATCGACCTCTACGACCAGACCGGGGAGGACCGGAAGATCCTCTCCTTCGTGGGCATCGCCCCCATGGACGACCCGGAGATCGCCTGCCTGGTGATGCTGGATGAGCCCACCCTGGTCAACGAGTACGGCTCCACCATCGCCGCCCCTGTGGTGGGTTCGGTGCTGGCGGATGTGCTGCCCTACCTGGGGATGGAGAAGGTATACACCCAGGAGGAGTTGGAAAACCTGGATGTGCTGGCGGAAAACCAGATCAGCAAGGTGGCCCACGACGCCCAGTCCTCCCTGACCCGGGCGGGGCTCAACGCAAAGATCATCGGCGGCGGCGGCACCGTGGTGTCCCAGATACCCGCCCCCGGCTCCACCGTGCCAAAGGGGAGCACCATCATGTTGTATACCGATGATTCCGCCCCCAGCGACACGGTGACGGTGCCGGATGTCATCGGCAAAAGCGGCATCGTGGTGAACAAGCTGGTGCTCAACGCCGGGCTGAACATCAAGATCACCGGCGTGGGCATCGAAAACGAGAACGCCGTGGCGGCAAAGCAGGATATCGCCCCCGGCACCCAGGTGCCCCGGGGAACGCTGCTCACCGTGGATTTTGCCGACACCACGCTTCAGAACAGCTTCTAGGAGCCTGTCCAAAGGAAAGGATGATGGCCATGACACTGCTCGATTACTTGGATGGCATCTCATACACCGCCTCCATCTCCCGGGAGGAGATGGGGGAGACGGCCGCCGTCTCGGTGACCAACGACTCCCGCCAGGTGCGGGAGGGGAGCATCTTCGTCTGCGTCCGGGGCGGCCGGTTCGACGGCCACGACAAGGCGGCGGAGGCGCTGGAAAACGGTGCCGCCGCCGTGGTGGTGGAGCGGGATCTGGGCCTTGCCCGGCAGATACAGGTGGAGAACGCCCGGGCCGCCTACGCCCTCCTTTGCAAAAACCACTTCGGCAGGCCGGGGGAGAAGCTGTCGCTGGTGGGCATCACCGGCACCAGCGGCAAGACCACCGTGGCCTTCCTGGTCAAGAGCATCCTGGAGCAGGCGGGGAACCGGGTGGGTCTCATCGGCACCATCCACAACCAGATCGGGGAGATGGAGTTCCCTGCCAAGCACACCACCCCCGACCCCTACCAGCTACACGCCATGCTGGACCGGATGCGGGAGGCGGGGTGCCGGTACGTGGTGATGGAGGCGTCCTCCCACGCCCTGGACCAGCGGCGGCTGGAGGGTTGCCGCTTCGCCGCCGCCGTTTTCACCAACCTTTCCCAGGACCACCTGGACTACCACGGCACCATGGAGAACTACTTCGCCGCCAAGAAAAAGCTGTTCGCCATGGCGGATGCCGCCGTGGTGAACCTGGACGACCCCAAGGGGGAGCAGCTGGCGGGGGAACTGGGGCCGGGGACGGTGACCTTTTCCCTGGAGCGGGACGACGCCACCCTCACCGCCCGGAACATCAGCGCCACGGTAAAGGGCAGCAGCTTCCTCATGGTGGGGGAGCGGCTCATCCAGCGGACCAAGGTGGCGATGCCGGGGCGGTTCTCGGTAAGCAACGCCATGGCGGCGGCCGCCGCCTGCTACGCCCTGGGCATCCCCCCGGAGCAGATTGCCAAGGGCCTCGCCGCCTGCCCCGGGGTGCCGGGCCGGGCGGAGGTCATCCCCGCCCCGGTGGACTACACCATCATCCGGGACTTCGCCCACGCCCCGGAGGAACTGGAGCAGATCATCACCACCCTGCGCCCCTACAAGGGGACGGGGCGGCTCATCACCCTGTTCGGCTGCGCCGGGGACCGGGACCGCACCAAGCGGGCGGCTATGGGGGAGATCGTGGCCAAGTATTCCGACCTTGCCGTCCTCACCTCCGACAACCCCCGCACCGAGGACGAGGGGCAGATCATCGACGACACCCTGCCGGGGCTGAAAAGATATGACACCCCCTACGAGGTCATTCCCGACCGGTACCAGGCCATCGTCTGGGCGCTGGAGCAGGCCAGAAAGGACGATATCCTGCTGCTGGCCGGCAAGGGCCACGAGGACTACCAGGTGCTGCGGGAGGAGACCATCTTCTTTGACGAAAAGGTGCTGGTGCAGCAGATACTGGAGGAGAAGGCAAAGGGCGGGAAGTAAGTGATCCGCCGGACCCCGGAAGCCGATAGATAAAGGAAGGTGGGAATGACCCGATGGAAAAAATGACGATATCCGACATCGCCCGGGCGCTGAACGTCCCCTGCCCGGGGGAGGGGGAGATCACCGGCATCTGTACCGATTCCCGGCAGGTGGCCCCCGGCTGTCTCTTTGTGGCCATCCAGGGGGAGAACTTCGACGGCCACGACTTCATCCCGGCGGCGCTGGAGCAGGGGGCGGCCTGCGCCCTGGCCCACCGTCCCGGGGACTGGCCGGCGGGGAAGGTGCTGATGGTGGATGACACCCTAAAGGCCCTGCTGGCCCTCTCCGCCTGGTACCGGGGACAGATGCCGGCCCGGGTGGTGGGCATCACCGGCAGCGTGGGCAAGACCACCACCAAGGAGATGACGGCGGCGGTGCTCTCCGCCCGGTTCCGCACCATCAAGACCCAGGGGAACCTGAACAACGAGATCGGCGCCCCCAAGACGCTGTTCACCATCCACCGGGACACCCAGGCGGCGGTGATCGAGATGGGGATGACCGGCTTCGGGGAGATCCGGGACCTGGCCCAGGCCGCCAAGCCGGAGTTGGGCATCATCACCAACATCGGGGTGGCCCACATGGAGAAGCTGGGTAGCCGGGAGAACATCCGAAAGGCCAAGCTGGAACTGGCGGAATGCCTCCCCGACGGTGCCACCCTCCTCCTCTGCGGGGACAACGACCTGCTGCGGGAGGTAAAGATACCAAGACTTTCCTGTATTTTCTATGGAATCGACAACAAAAACTGCCAGATATGTGGTACAATAAGGAGCAGCACGCCGCTTTCCACCAGTTTTGACATTTCCTGGCAGGGGGAGCGGTACAGCGCCTCCATCCCCGGGGCGGGGAACCACCTGGTGCTGGCCGCCCTTGCCGCCTTTGGGGCGGGGGTCTCCATGGGGATGGCCCCGGAGGAGGCAGCCGCCGCCCTGGCGGGCTACGCCCCCGCCGGGATGCGCCAGAATGTGGTGGAGAAAGGCGGGGTCACCGTCATCGAGGACTGTTACAACGCCAGCCCCGATTCCATGGCCGCCGCCCTGGCCACCCTGGGCAGCTTCCCGGCGGCGGGGAAAAAGATCTTTGTGGCCTCGGATATGCTGGAACTGGGGGAGATCGCCGGACGGTGCCACCGGAAAATAGGGGAGACGGCGGCCCAAAGCGGCGCCGATGTCCTCCTGGCCTGCGGGGAACTGGCCCGGGAGATGGTGGAGGCGGCCCGGGAGGCCGGGATGGCGGACGCCCGCTTCTTCCCGGAGAAGAAGGAGCTTTCCGCCGCCCTGGTCCAGATGGCCCGCCCCGGTGACCTGATCTGGTTCAAGGGCAGCCGCTGCATGAAGCTGGAGGAGGTCGTGGAGGACCTTTACGCAAGCCTGAAATAAAGACAGATAGGAAGTTGATACATGGACAGAATGTGGATCATCACGGCGGTGGTGCTGGCCTTTGCCATCACCTCCATCTTCGGGGTGTGGCTGCTGCCCATCCTGCGCAAGCTGCACTTCGGCCAGACCATCCTGGAGATCGGTCCCCGGTGGCACAAGAACAAGCAGGGCACCCCCACCATGGGGGGCATCATGTTCATCTTTGGCATCGTCATCTCGGTGGTGGCAAGCTACCTGCTGATGCAGATGGGGGACGGGGTCAACCTCCGGCCGGACGGCGCCGCCGTAAAGGCCCGGCTTTTCTACGGCCTGATGCTGGCCATCGCCTTCGGCCTCATCGGCTTTGTGGACGATTACCTGAAGATCGTCCGCAAGGAGAACGAGGGCCTTACCCCCAACCAGAAGCTGTTTTTGCAGCTGCTGTTCGGCGCAACCTACCTGGCGCTGCTGTACATAAGCGGCAACCGGAGCACCGCCCTGGTGGTGCCGTTTATGGGCGTTGTGGACATCGGCGTTTTCTACTGGCCCTTTGCCCTCTTCGCTATCCTGGCCCTTTCCAACGCCGTGAACTTTACCGACGGGCTGGACGGCCTGCTCTCCTCGGTGACCTTTGTGGTGGCCATCGCCTATATGATCCTCACCGCCATCCTGGGCCAGTGGGAGATGGAGATATTGGCGGCGGCCATGGCCGGGGGGTGCCTGGGCTTTTTGGTCTGGAACTTCTACCCCGCCAAGGTGTTCATGGGGGACACCGGCTCCCTCTTCCTCAGCGGGCTGGTCATCGCCCTTTGCTTCGGGACGGGGCTGCTCCTCTTTGTGGTGCTCATCGGCATCATCTACGTGGTGGAGATGGCGTCGGTGGTCATCCAGATGACCTACTTCAAGCTGACCCACGGCAAACGCATCTTCAAGATGAGTCCCATCCACCACCACTTTGAGATGTGCGGCTACACCGAGGTGCGCATCGTGGTGGCCTTCGCCCTGGTCACCGCCGCCGGCTCCGCCCTGGCGATCTGGGCCGCTATGCTGATCTGATGATACAAAGGAGATGATTACCATCCCGAATAGAACCACCCGAAGAATGCCCATCCATCGGGCCAAGGGGAACATCGACCTCACCTTTTTGGTGCTGGTGCTGGCGCTGCTGGTCTGCGGCCTGGTGCTGATGTTCTCCGCCAGCTACGCCTACGCCTACTACTACGAGGGGAACAGCTTCCATTACATCACCCGCCAGCTGGTGTGGGCGGGGCTGGGTCTTGCGGCGATGGCCTTCCTCTCCACCTGGGATTACCATATCTGGCACCGGTTCGCCTGGCTGGCCTTCGGGGTTACCGTCATCATGCTGATCATCGTCTACTTCATGCCCGACCGTAACGGCGCCCACCGGTGGATCTTCCTCCTGGGGCAGCAGTTCCAGCCCACCGAGGTGGCGAAATTCTCCATCGTGCTGCTCTTTTCCCACATGATCTCCCTGAACTACGACAAGATGGGCACCTTCCAGTACGGCATCCTGCCCTACGGCATCATCCTTGTCATCTACGCCGGGCTCATCGTCTTTGAGCCCCACCTGTCCGCCACCATCCTGATCATGGCCCTGGGGGTCATCCTCATCTTTGTGGGGGGGGCCAGCCTCAAGTGGTTCGGCCTGGGGATGGCGGGCGGCGTCGCCCTGGTGGGCATCGCCATGCTCATCCCCTCCATCAACGAGCGTGCCATGTACCGCATCAACGTCTGGAAGGACCCCTTTATTGATCCCCAGGTGGCAGGGTTCCAAACCATCCAGTCCCTTTACGCCATCGGCTCCGGGGGGCTGATGGGGGCGGGCATCGGCAATTCCCGGCAGAAGTACCTCTTTTTGCCCGAGCCCCAGAACGACTTCGTCTTTGCCATCATCTGCGAGGAGATCGGCTTCGTGGGGGCGGTGCTCATCATCCTGCTGTTCGCCCTGCTCATCTGCCGGGGGTTCATGATCGCCGTCAAGGCCCGGGACCGGTTCGGGATGCTGATGGCCACCGGCCTCACCGCCCAGGTGGGGATACAGACGGTGCTGAACATCGCCGTGGTCACCAACACCATCCCCAACACCGGCATCAGCCTTCCCTTCTTCTCCTACGGGGGGTCGGCGCTGCTGATGCTGCTGGCCCAGATGGGCATCATCCTTTCGATCTCCCGGCAAACAGCACTGGAAAAGGAGTGACAGCTTATGAAGATACTTTTTGCCTGCGGCGGGACGGCGGGGCACATCAACCCCGGCCTTTCCATCGCCGCCGAGCTGAAAAAGCGGCGCCCTGACGCCGTCATCCGCTTCGCCGGCAACCCCGACGGCATGGAGGCCCGGCTGGTGCCGGGGGCCGGGTTCGACTTCGTCCCCTTCAGGGCCATGGGCATCCAGCGGCGGCTGACCCCCTACAATATCTACCGCAACGTCAAGTCGGTCTGCCTGCTGGTGACGGCGGAGGCCCGGGCCAGGAAGGTGATCCGGGCCTTTGGGCCGGACCTGGTGGTGGGGACCGGCGGCTATGTCAGCGGCCCCATCCTTTTGACGGCGGCAAAGCAGGGCATCCCCACCGCCACCCACGAGCAGAACGCCTTCCCCGGGGTGACCACCAAGCTGCTCTCCAAGCGGGTGGACAAGGTGCTGCTGGCGGTGGAGAAGGCCAAGGACCACCTGCCGGAGGGGACAGGGGAGAAGTGCTCTGTCACCGGCAACCCGGTCCGGCCGGAGGTGCTCACCGAGGAGCGCGCCGCCGCCCGGAGGAAATGCGGTGTCCCGGAGGGGGCGGTCTGCATCCTCTCCTTTGGGGGGAGCCTGGGGGCCCAGCGGGTCAACGAAGCGGTGGCCGACGTGATGGCCTGGCACCTGGGGCGGGACCGGGGGCCGGGCATCTACCACATCCACGCCACCGGCCAGTACGGGGTGGAACTGCTGCCCCGGCTGCTGGAGGAGCGGAAGGCCCCCTGGAAGGGGAGCCCCGCCCTGGATATCCGGGAGTACATCGACGACATGCCCACCTGCCTGGCGGCGGCGGACCTGGTCATCTGCCGGGCGGGGGCCAGCACCCTCAGCGAACTCACCGCCGCCGGCCGGGCCTCCATCCTCATCCCCTCCCCCAATGTGGCGGAAAACCACCAGTACCACAACGCCATGGTGCTGCAAAACGCCGGGGCGGCCCTGGTGGTGGAGGAAAAGGACCTTACCGGCCCCGGCCTGGTGAAGCTGGTGGAGCAGCTGGTAGTAGACCCCGGCAGGCTGAAGGAACTGGGGGAGAACGCCAAAAAGCTGGCCAAGCCCCGCGCCGTGGAGGAGATCGCCGCCCAACTGCTGGCTTTGGCGGGGGAGGGGAAGGAAAAGTAACCTTTCCCGGGGCAAAAACATAGGATACATCTGCAAGCGGTCCTTTTTTCCGGGGGCCGCGCAGTAGCCCGGAGGGCTTGGTCCTCCGGGGAAAGGGAGCGGGTGTGTCCATGTCTGTCTACATGATACGGGGAGGCAACCGGCTGGCGGGGCGGCTGGCGGTCCATGGTGCCAAGAACGCCGCCCTGCCCATCCTGGCGGCCGCGGTGGTCTGCGGCGATTCGGTGATCGAAAACTGCCCCCGGCTCACCGATATCTCGGTGGCGGTGGAGATACTGGGCCATCTGGGGTGCCGGGCGGCGCGCCAGGGGGATGCCATCGTCACCAGCCGGGAAGGGGGCGGGGATTGCCGCATCCCCGACCGGCTGATGGGGGCGATGCGCTCCTCCATCGTCTTTCTGGGGGGGATGATCGCCTGTCACGGCTGCGCCGAACTGACGCTGCCCGGCGGGTGCGAACTGGGGGCCCGGCCCATCGACCTCCACCTTTCCGCCCTGGGCCAGATGGGGGCCGCCATCCGGGAGAGCGGGGGGCGCCTCTATTGCAGCGCCCCCCGGGGTCTCCACGGGGCCCGCATCGACCTCACCTTCCCCAGCGTGGGGGCGACGGAGAACACCATCATCGCCGCCGCCACCGCCCGGGGGGAAACGGTGCTCACCGGGGCGGCCCGGGAGCCGGAGATCCTGGACCTGATCGACTTCCTCCGGGGGTGCGGGGCCCGCATCCGGCTGGAGCGGGACGGCGCCATCCGGGTGGAGGGGGTGGAGAAGCTGGGGGGGACCCGGCACCGGGTCATCCCGGACCGCATCGCCGCCGGGACCTACCTCTGCGCCGCCGCCATGACCGGGGGGGAACTGCTGCTGGAGCAGGTGGACCCGGGGCATCTGGCCTCCTGCCTGTCGGTGCTGGGCGGGGCGGGGTGCCAGGTGTCGGTGGGGCCGGACTGGGTGCGGCTGACGGCGCCGGAGCGGCTGCGGGGCTTCGGCACCATCAAGACGATGCCATACCCCGGCTTCCCCACCGACATGCAGTCGGTGATGATGGCCGCCGCCGCCACCGCCCGGGGCAGCACCGTTTTTGTGGAGAACATCTTCGAGAGCCGGTACCGCCACGTCCCGGAACTCCGCAAGCTGGGGGCGGACATCGTCACCGAGGGCCGGGCCGCCATGGTTACCGGGGTGGAGCGGCTTACCGGGGCGGACCTCTGCTGCACCGACCTGCGGGGGGGCGCGGCGGTGGTGCTGGGGGCGCTGGCCGCCCGTGGGCAAAGCACCGTCACCGGCCTTGCCCACATCGACCGGGGGTACGACGACTTCGCCGGCAAGCTGGCCCGGCTGGGGGCGGACATACAAAGAATAGAAGGAAAAGAAAGAAAAGAAGGAACGGATGAAGAGGACGGATGGACAGGAACCGGATAAAACGACGCAGGCGCAGACGCTGGATGGGGTACATGGCATTTTTGGTGCTGGTCCTCACCGGGGCGGCTGTGCTTTGCCTTGCGATGTTTTTTCGGACCAAGGCCGTCACCGTCACCGGCAACCAGCGGTACACCGACGAGGAATTGATCAGCGCCTCCGGTATCCAGCTGGAGCAGAACATCTTTTCGGTGGACCGGGAGCGCACCGCCGCCCAGGTGATGGACGCCTTCTCCTACCTGGAGCAGGTGGAGGTAGTGCCGGTGCTGCCCACCACCATGGAGATACGGGTGGTGGAATCGGTGCCCCGGCTCTCGGTGGTGAACAACGCCGAAAGCTACGCCCTCCTCAGCACCGGCGGCCGGGTCATCGAACAGTGCGCCGGGCTGGCAGGGGAGGACCTGCCGCTGGTGCTGGGCACCAACTTCGGCTGGTGCCAGCAGGGCTCCTACCCGGAGCGGCTCCCCCCGGAGGTCACCGACCGCCGCCACAAGGAACACCGGGACGCCACCCCGGAGGAGGAGGAGGGGGTGCGGGTGATGCAGACCCTGGCCTACGTGATACAGGCCAGCGAGGCCACGGAGATGGCCCAACTGGATTATATCGACGTCAGCGACGACCTTTCCACCAGCGTTTTGTGGGACAAGCGGGTGCTGCTCCGCCTGGGGACCGAGTTGGAGCTGGAGCACAAGTTCCTCTTTGCAAAGAACATCCTGGAGGAGCAGCTGGGGGAGGGGTTCACCGGGGTCATCGACCTTTCCATCCTGCCCCAGAACGCCCGGGCCTACACCCGGGAGCAGAAGATAGAGGAATTTGTCCACCCCTTTTACCTGGAGCATTATTACAAATACTAGCATGGATATAAATTTTGGAAAAAACTGTTGTTTTCGTCGGGAAAGGTTGATTCCGGCACAAAAATCTGGTACTATTGTAAAGAGAATAATGCCGGGGGCCCGTTTGGGTCCCGAGAGATATGGAGGAGCGTGGGATCATGAAGATGAACATCGATCTGGACAATGATTTCAACAAGGTAGTCGCCATCAAGGTAGTGGGTGTGGGCGGCGGCGGCGGCAACGCCGTGGACCACATGTGCAACAGCGGGATGAGCAGCGTGGAGTTCGTCTCGGTAAACACCGACATCCAGGCCCTCCGTTTCTCCAGCGCCACCTACAAGCTGCACATCGGGGACAAGCTGACCCGTGGCATGGGCGCCGGCGGCGACCCGGAGAAGGGCCAGAAGGCCGCCGAGGAGAGCAAGGAGGAGATCGCCGCCGCCCTTAAGGGCACCGACATGGTGTTCATCACCGCCGGGATGGGGGGCGGCACCGGCACCGGGGCGGCCCCGGTCATCGCCGGCATCGCCCACGACATGGGCATCCTCACCATCGGCGTGGTCACCAAGCCCTTTGAGTTCGAGGGCAAGCGCCGCATCCGCCAGGCCCAGGACGGCATCACCAAGCTGAAGGAGAAGGTGGATTCCCTGCTGGTCATCCCCAACGAGCGGCTGCGGGCCATCAACCCGGAGATCACCTTTGTCAACGCCTTCGCCGCCGCCGACGAGGTGCTGATGCAGGCGGTGCAGAGCATCTCCGACCTCATCAACATCAAGGGTGTCATCAACCTGGACTTCGCCGACGTCACCTCGGTGATGAAGGACGCCGGCTTCGCCCACATGGGCATCGGCCGGGCCAGCGGCGAGGGCAAGGCGGAGAAGGCGGCCCAGGAGGCCATCACTTCCCCGCTGCTGGAGACCTCCATCAACGGCGCCCGGGGCGTCATCGTCAACTTCCTGGTCCCCCCCAACATCGATCTGAAGGACATCAACAACGCCTCGGCCATGATCCACGACGCCGCTGCGGAGGAGGTCAACCTCATCTGGGGCGTCGCCTTCGACGAGAGCCTGGACGACGAGATCTGCATCACCGTCATCGCCACCGACTTTGAGCACGAATCCGGCTACAGCATCCCCACCACCCCCGCCAAGGTGGAGCATAGGGCTCCCGCTGCCGCTCCGGCGGCGCCCGCCCCGGCCCCTGCGCCGGAGCCCCAGCCTGTCCCCGCCCCCTCCCTGGCCGAGAACCTCTCCGCCCTGGGTGAGGAGCCCGCTCCCGGCGACGACGCCTACCTGGACGACCTGGGCGGTCCCGACCCGGCGGATGACATCGACCTCACCGACATCATCCGCATGCTAAACAACCGCTAGGTGGGGTAGCCCCCAGTGGGGTGGCCCCCACTGGCTGGGCGTAGCCCGCATTCCCGAAGGGATGCCCTACCCGGCCCTCTTTGAGGGGGCCTTACTTTTGCGCGGGGCTTTAGCGGGTGCCTGGAGACTTGGACCGTATATGAAAACGCCGCCCGGCTGGGCGGCGTTCTTTGTGTGTTATCTTTGGAGTTGGGTCAGAAGTTCCAGCATCCGCTGGCGGGGGGTCAGGTCCTTTTGGATGGTGGCCTGTAGTTTCTGGGCACTGCCGGGGTCGGTGCGGCTGAGGCTGCGGTATTCCGCCGAATCGGCCCAGGCCAGGTGCTCCATGAGGACATCCACCGCGTCGGTGAACCGTTGGATCATATTGCCGGTGCGGAAGCCGTGGCCGTTCCCGGAAAAGGAACTGTACCCCACCGGGACGAAGTACCTTCCGGGGGGAGGAGCGGTAGCCAGGTGCACCCCCATACAGTCCGCCCCGGACAGCACCTCCAGCTGGGTCAGGTCGGCCACCAGGTCGTAGTAGCCCTGGGGAGAAAGGTCGGTGACATCGTACTGTTCCTTCAACCGGGCGATATCCTCCGCCGTCAGTTCCTTGTCCCCCTTGGAGTACCAGTTCACCGCCTTTTCGGTGCTGATGCCGCCTCTGCCGCCACTGATAAGGGTGGCCAAGGCGGTATCGTTCCAATGGCTGGGAATGGGCGGGGTGGATGCCGTCTGCTCCGCCGCCGCCAGGGCGGCCTGGAAGTCTCCCGCCGGGGCGCTTCCCCTGGCCGGGGCAGGGGAGGGGGGAGTGCTCCGTACCGCTGTGGCAGTTTCTATCAACATGTGACCTCTCCTTTCTTCACCCTCACCGCAGCTGGTCCATCAGCACCATCAGCCGCTGACGGGCCTGGATGTTCCGCTGGATGCCGTCCCGGTACTGGGCCCACTCCGCTGTGGTGATGCTGGGGTTCATCACCCGGCACTGCTCCGACCGGGTCCAGGCCAGGTGCTCCATGAGGATATCCACCCCGTCGGAGAGGATGCTGGGCGGGCTGCCGGTCCGGTTCCTGTTCCAACGCAGCTGGGAGAACTTTTCGTCGTGGGGGATGAACAGAACGGTAGGCCCCTGGAACCTCACCGAATGGGCGTCCATACAGTCCTCCCCGGACAGAGCCCCCAGCTGGGTCAGGTCGGAGAGAAGGTCGTAATACTGCTGGGAGGAAAGGCGGTCCACATCGTACTTCTCCTTCAGCCGGGCGATGTCCTCCGCCGTCAGTTCCCGGTCCCCCTTGGAATCCCAGTTGATGGGGTCTTTCGGGATAACGGCGCCGTCCCGGCCGCCGATGATGCTGGCAAGGCCGTCATCGGTCCAGTGGGTGGGGGGCTGGTCATCGGCCCGTATCTCCGTGGCGCCGGTCTGGGCAGCGGCGGACAAAGCGGCCTGGAAGCCGCTCCCCGCCGTGGCGGCCGGCTGCGCCGGGCCGGGGGAGAGGGTGGTGTTCCTTACGGCGGTGTCGTTTCGGATGAGCATAGAGTGCCTCCTTCTTGGTCTGCGGGGCAAAAGGGCTTACACTCTAGCTTTTCGGCAGACAAAAAGGAAAACAAACGGATATGGAAAAAATTTGGATATATTGGGCTTATTTTGCTCTTTTTGCCTCCCGAAGCCGGAGGGATGCCCAGGAAAAAAAGACGAATTGGGGAAGGAGAAGGTCCGGCCTGTCGGGGACGGTCAACAGATCCAGGTAGGGGAGAAGGCCGTTTGGCGGGAATTCCAAAACCTCCACATGGCCTGTTCCAGAGAATTCAAAGTAAAGCCAGAGAGCGGTGACCCAAACAGCCAAGGAGGCCAGCGCCCGGGGGGAAAGAAAGACCTGTACAAATTCCCACCGGGACAGGGGAAGTTCCCGCCGGTACACCAGAAGGGTGAGGAACAGCCAGGCCACAAGGAGGACAGAAATCGGATCGATATCAAGATCACGGGCCGTTTCCCCAAGGTTATCGGCTGCATAGGCCAGTATGGTAAAGAAAAAAAGCCGGGCAGGGGAAAGGGGGACCTCGCTCACCCACCGGCTCACCAGCAAAAGAGCCAACAAAAAAAAGGCCGTCTTTGGAAGAAACCCACGGCCCAGAAAATAATAGGGGATCAGCCGCTGCAAGGGGAGATAGACAAAGCGGCAAAGCAGATAGATGCCAACAAGGGAGAGGGTCCTTTGGGTGATATGGTCCTTCATATGACGCCCCCGTTCAGCCCTTTGGAACAGGCTTATTCTCACACAGGTCCGCCAGCACGCACTCCCCGCACCGGGGGCGGCGGGCGATGCACACCTCCCGGCCGAACAGCACCAGCCGGTGGCAGAAGTCGTTGGACTTTTCTGGGGGGAGGATGGGCCGCAGCTGGTTTTCCACCTTCACCGGGTCCTTGCTGTCGCTGAGGCCCAGCAGGTTGGTGATGCGGATGCAGTGGGTGTCGCAGACGATGGCGGGCTTCCCGTAGATATCCCCCACCACCAGGTTGGCGGTCTTGCGGCCGATGCCGGGGAGCTTCACCAGTTCCTCGATGGTGTCCGGCACCACCCCGCCGTACCGCTCCACCAGCATCTGGCAGCAGGCCACGATATCCCGGGCCTTGGTCTTGTAGAGGCCGCAGGACTTGATGCACTCCTCCACCTCCTCCACCGGGGCGTTGGCCAGGGCCTGGACGGTGGGGAATTTGCCAAAGAGCACCGGGGTCACCAGGTTCACCCGGGCATCGGTGCATTGTGCCGCCAGCCGCACCGAGATCAGCAGCTCGTGGGCCTTCTGGTACTCCAGTGAACACTGTGCCCCGGGGTACTTTTCCTCCAGCCGGGCGATGCAGGCTTCTGCCCGCTCTTTTTTTGTCATAGGGGCGTCTCCTCTGTTGTGATGTATAGTTCGGTTCCGTAATGTTCGCTGGAAAAACCGTTGTCCAAAAAGAGGGAGAAGAAGGGGGTCAGGGGAATAGAACAAAGGTCGCTGCCCGGGGGAAGGGGCTGGGAGAGGAGCATCTCCCGGAAGGCCGTCGTTACCGCTCCGGCAATGACGACGCCGTGAGCCCAGCCGGTGTCCTTCTTCCGCCCATATCGTAGGGCCAGGGCGATAGCGTCGGGCTCGTCCTCCCAGCAGTGTATCTCAAAGGTGCAGGCGGTAGAGACGGACTGACGGAGCAGCGTCTGCCACTTTTTCAGGTTCCCCGCCCGGTCCAGCCCGTCCAGGGTGATGACCTCCGGTGTCATCTCTCCGGCCCCTGCATGGAGATCACCGGCTTGCCGTCCGCGCCCAGCAGCGGTGTGAGCCCGGCGGCGTTGCCGTTCCTGTGGAAGAGGTACTGGACGCCGGTGGTGGTGTCCACCCATATCTCCATCATGTCGATAACACCCTGGGTGTAGATCTTCTGGAAGCGCTCGTTGTTCTTTGCCATAACATTTCCTCGCTTTTCATGGTGATCAATAGATTTGACAAAGTTTGTCAAATCAATTGTATAGCAGGGGGGAGCGGGTGTCAAGGGCTGGATTTTCTTTGAGCCCGTTCTTGAGCCTGCCCACCATCTGTGCTATACTATAAAAATATGGATTAAAGTAAAAAAGAAAAGGAGCCTTTCAAACGATGACAGAAAACCAGCGGCAGGAGTTCTTGGCCCTGAAAGCGAAGATATTGGACCTGAACCTGGGCACCCTCAACCCCATGCAGCGCCAGGCGGCCAGCACCCTCACCGGGCCGGTGCTGATACTGGCCGGGGCGGGCAGCGGTAAGACCACTGTCCTCATCCGGCGCATCGCCAACCTCCTGCGGTTCGGCCTTGCCTGCGAGAGCGACGCCGTCCCGGAACTGTCCCAGGCGGAACTGGATGTCCTGCGCCGTTGCGCCGCCGACGGCTCCTGCGCCGAGGCCGCTGGGGATATCCTGGCGGTGGACCGGCCCAAGCCCTGGTCTATCCTGGCCATCACCTTCACCAACAAGGCCGCCGGGGAGTTGCGGGAACGGCTGGAGACCCTTCTGGGGGCGGTGGGACGGGATGTCAACGCCGCCACCTTCCACTCCGCCTGCGCCCGCATCCTGCGCAGCGAGATTGAGGCCCTGGGCTACAGCCGCAGCTTCACCATCTACGACACCGATGACAGTGTCCGGGTGCTGAAGGAGTGCCTCAGCGACCTGCGGCTGGACGAGAAGCAGTTCGCCCCCAAGGCGATGCTGGGCATCATCTCCCACGCCAAGGACAAATTCCTTGCCCCGGCCCAGCTGGAAAAGGAGATGGGGGACAACTACCTCTACCAGACCGCCGCCAAGGTCTACCAGAAGTACCAGGACAAACTGAAGGCCGCCTCGGCGGTGGATTTTGACGATATCATCCTGCTGACGGTGAAGCTGTTCCAGCAGTTCCCCGACGTGCTGGAAAAGTACCGCAGGCGGTTCCGCTACATCATGGTGGACGAGTACCAGGACACCAACCACGCCCAGTACCTGCTGGTGAGCCTGCTGGCCGGGGGGCACCAGAACCTCTGCGTGGTGGGGGACGACGACCAGAGCATCTACAAATTCCGGGGGGCCACCATCGAGAACATCCTCTCCTTCGAAAAACAGTTCCCCGCCGCCCGGGTCATCCGGCTGGAGGAGAACTACCGCTGCACCACCCGCATCCTGGACGCCGCCAACGGGGTCATCGCCAACAACACCCAGCGCAAGGGCAAGACCCTCTGGACCAGGAACCGGGAGGGGGAAAAACTCATCCACTACCGGGCGGCGGACGAGCAGCGGGAGGCCGCCTTCATCGCCGGGGCCATCCAGAAGGGGGTGCAGGAGGAGGGGAGAAAGTACGGCGACCACGCCATCCTCTACCGGATGAACGCCCAGTCCAACTCCATCGAGCAGGCGTTCATCCGCTGGGGCATCCCCTACCGGGTGGTGGGGGGGCTGCGGTTCTTTGAGCGCAAGGAGATCAAGGACGTGCTGGCCTACCTCAGCGTGGTGAACAACCCCAGCGACGCCCTGCGGCTGCGGCGGGTCATCAACGAGCCCAAGCGGGGCATCGGGGACGCCACGGTGAGCACCGCCGTGGAGATCGGGGAGACGCTGGGCATCCCCCTCTTTGAGGTGCTGGCCACCGCCGGGCAGTACGCCCCCCTCTCCAAAAAGGCGGCCCAGCTGGAGCAGTTCGCCGCCATGATCTCCGGCATCGGGGAGCGGGTGGACACCGAGCCGCTGGAGGAGACGGTGAAGGCGCTGCTGGACCAAAGCGGGTATCTGGCCGCCCTGGAGCAGAAAAACGACTTCGAGAGCCGGGGGCGGCTGGAGAACGTGGAGGAACTGCTGACCACCATCATCAAATACACCCAGGAGACAGAGGAGCCCTCCCTCTCCGGCTTTTTGGAGGAGATCGCCCTTTACACCGACCTGGACAGCTACGACCCCAACGACGACGCGGTGGTGATGATGACGCTGCACTCGGCCAAGGGGCTGGAGTTCCCGGTGGTGTTCATCGCCGGGGCGGAGGAGGGCATCTTCCCCAGCATGAATTCCATGCTGGAGACGGGGCAGCTGGAGGAGGAGCGGCGGCTGGCCTATGTGGGCATCACCCGGGCCAAGGAGCGGCTCTACTTCACCACCGCCGCCCAGCGGATGCTGTTTGGCCGCACCGCCTACAACCGCCCCTCCCGCTTTGTGGGGGAGGTGCCCAAGGAACTGCTGGACAGCCAGGACGAGACGGTGCGCCTGCGCTCCATCTACGGCGGCAGCCACAGCGGGGCAGAACGCTCTGCCGCCGCCGGCGGCGGGACCCAGCCGGCGGCGAAGAAGCGCCCCCTGGCCCAGGCGGCGGCTCCGGCGGCCTTCGACCTCAAGGTGGGGGAACGGGTGAATCACCGGGTGTTCGGCCCGGGGACCATCCTCCAGATCACCCCCATGGGAGGGGACCACCTGGTGGAGGTGGCCTTCCAGCGGGTGGGGACCAAGAAGATCATGGCCACCTTCGCAAGGCTGGAAAGGATAGAAGGATGAGCAAGTATGCCCCGCTTTGGGAGTATGTAAAAGGGGAGCAGGGCCCTGTCTTGACCCTGACCTTTGACCGGATACAACAGATCGCCGGCATCCCCATCGACCACTCCTTTTTGACCTATAAAAAGGAATTGCTGGCCTACGGCTGGCAGGTGGGTAAGATCTCGATGAAGGGCAGGACCGTGCGCTTTGAGAAAAAGGAGGAGACACCGGCATGACCGAACGGGACAGGATACACACCGGGGAACTGTTCCTCCCCATGGATCCCACAGTGCTGGAGGAGCAGTTGGTCCGCATGGACCTGCTGTGGGAGTACAACCAGCTAAAGCCCTCCCAGCAGGCGGAGCGTGCCGCCCTGCTGCAAAGGATGCTGGGTGACTGCGGGGAGGATGTCTACATAGAGGCCCCCTTTTACGCCAACTGGGGCGGGTATCACTGCCACTTCGGCAAAGGGGTCTACGCCAACTACCACCTCACCTGTGTGGACGACACCCATATCTACGTGGGGGACTACACCATGTTCGGGCCCAACGTAGTGGTGGCCACGGCGGGGCACCCCATCCTGCCGGAACTGCGGGAGAAAGGCTACCAGTACAACGCCCCGGTGCGCATCGGCAAACGATGCTGGATTGGGGCCGGGGCCCTTATCATGCCGGGGGTCACCATCGGGGACGACACCGTCATCGGGGCGGGGAGCGTGGTGACCAAGGACATCCCCGCCGGCGTGGTGGCGGTGGGCAACCCCTGCCGGGTGCTGCGGGAGGTAGGGGAGAAGGACCGGACATACTACTTCAAGGACCGGAGGATCGACTGGGAGGGCCTGCGATAAATGGAGATAAGCGTCAGAAAAGCGGGGGAGGACCACCGGCAGGAGATCGCCCGGTGCATCGCGGAAGGGTTTGAAAAAGACTTTTCGGTCCTCTGCCGGGACAAGGAGCGGGTCGCCGCCGCCATCGCCCCGGGACTGGAGCCGGGGAAGTTTTACATCGCCGAGGCTGGCGGGACGGTGGTGGGGACCCTGGCGGTCTCGGATCGCCACGGCAGGGCGGCGCGGGTGGACCGGGGGGCCATGAGGAAGCACCTGGGCCTGCTCAAGGGGATCATCGGCACACTGGTGCTGCGGGAAGAGTTTGAGGTCCCTTTGGACTATCCCCCCTCCACCGGGTACCTGGAGTTCGTGACGGTCCGGCAGGCCTGGCGGGGAAAGGGCGTGGCCTCCCGGCTGGTGCGGGAGAGCATGGCCCTCAGCGGCTACCGGGATTTTGTGCTGGATGTCACCGACATCAATACCGCCGCCATCCGGTGTTACACCCGCCTGGGGTTCCAGGAATTCAAACGGGTCCCGGAAAAGCATCCAAAACAGAAAGGATTTGGGGCAAAGGTCTACATGCGGTATGAGGAGGAAATGCCATGAGTTTTTCGATTGAAAAAGCCAGGCCCGAGGATGCCGCTGCCCTTATCGAATACCTGCGGGTTGTTGGCGGGGAGAGCGACAATCTCACTTTCGGGGCGGAGGGGATCCCCGTCACCGTAGAGGAAGAGGCCGGTTTCATCCGCAAGAACAGCGAAAACCCCCGGGATCTGATGGTCCTTGCCAAGGAGGGGGGCAGCATCATCGGGGACGGCCACATCGAAGCCTTTTCCCGGCGGCTGTCCCACCGGGCCGGCCTTGGCATCACGGTGCGGAAAGCGGCCTGGGGCCGGGGGGTGGGCACCGCCATCATGGAGCGGCTCATCGCCCACGCCCGGGAACAGGGCATCGAGATCATCGAATTGCAGGTGCGCAGCGACAACGCCCGGGCCATCCGGCTGTACGAGAAGTTCGGCTTTGTGAAGATCGGGCATTACCCAGGCTTCCTGAAGGTGGACGGGGTATACGCTGATTGCGACCTGATGAACCTGTATTTATAAAGACAGCACCGAAGAAAGGGAGGAAAAATGGACCTGCACGACCGCATCGCGGAGGAACTGGACCGGACCAAGTCCCTGGCCGCCCTCATCTGGCTGGTCCAGCGGGGGCGGGAGGTGGAGTTCACGGTGGAGGGGAAGGGCTGGTTCCTCTCCCGGAGCAGGGCGGAAAGATTTGTTTCCCTCTGGGACAACCAAACGGAGCAGAGCTTTGACAGCGTGGAGGAACTGCTGGAAAACGCTGCTATATCCGGTACCCCCTTTCTTACCGCATGGAAGGATGCCAGGATAGAAACGATTTTTTAGGAGGACAGATATGAAAGTCACCCTTATCGCCCACACCCCGGAGCCGGAAAAGACGGTGGCCGCCGCCGCCAAACTGTGCTACAGCCCGGCGGGCATCGATACCGTCATGGACGGTCTCACCCCGGAAAAGACCCGGTCCTTCCTGACGATGCTGGGGGACCTGGGCCACGAGAGCCCCATCGAGCACGCCTCCTTCACCTTCGGCATCGAGGGGGTGAGCCGGTCCCTCCTTGCCCAGATCACCCGCCACCGCATCGCCTCCTACAGCGTCCAGAGCCAGCGGTATGTGAAGGAGGCCAGCTTTGAGTACGTCCTCCCCCCCCAGATCGAGGCGGAGCCGGAGGCCAAGGCGGAGTTCCTCCGGGCCATGGACGCGGCCCAGGCATCTTATGAGCGCATCGCCGCCATTTTGACCCGGAAGCGCAAGGAGGAGTACCTCGCCGGCGGGATGGAGGAAAAGGCCGCCGCCCGGGCCGCCGAAAAGACCGCCATCGAGGACGCCCGGTTCGTCCTCCCCAACGCCTGCGACACCAAGATGATGGTGACGATGAACGCCCGCTCCCTGCAAAACTTCTTCCGCCACCGCTGCTGCTCCCGGGCCCAGTGGGAGATACGGGAGTTGGCCAAGCAGATGCTGGAACTGGTGCTGCCGGTGGCCCCCGCCCTCTTTGCCCGCAGCGGCCCCCCCTGCGTCTCCGGCCCCTGCCCCGAGGGGAAGATGACCTGCGGCCGGGCCGAGGAGGTCCGGGCGGAGTACCGGGCCATGAGGGAGAAATGCCATGGATAAGGGAAGGCTCATCGTCATCGAGGGGCTGGACGGCAGCGGCAAGGCCACCCAGACCGGCCTGCTCTGCAACAGGTTGGGGGAGGAGTGGGGGAAAAGTTTCCGCCGGGTCTCCTTCCCGGACTACAACGACCCCAGTTCGGCGCTGGTAAAGCTGTACCTGGGGGGAGAGCTGGGGGGTCTTGATGATATCAGCCCCTACGGGGCGTCGCTGTTCTACACGGTGGACCGGTACGCCAGCTATCTGCGCCACTGGGGGGAGGACTATCGGAAGGGCTTTCTCATTGTGGCCGACCGGTACGCCACCTCCAACGTCGCCCACCAGATGTCCAAACTCCCCCGGGACCAGTGGGATGGCTACCTCGCCTGGCTGGAGGAGACGGAATACATCCGGGTAGGCATCCCCCGGCCCGGCCTAGTGGTCTACCTGGACATGGCCCCGGAGACCTCCCGGCAGCTGCTGTCCTGCCGCTACCACGGGGACGAGAGCAAGAAGGACCTCCACGAGGCCGATCTTACCTACCTGATAAAATGCCGTGAAGCCGCCCTCTACGGGGCGGAAAAGCTGGGCTGGACCGTCATCCGCTGCTGCGACGGAAAGGACCCCTTCCCCCCGGGGGAGGTGGCGGAAAAGGTGTGGCAGGCGGTGGCCCCGGTGCTGGCGGAGCGGACCGCCGGCCAATGACCAAACAAATACCTGGAGGGATAGACCATGACCAAAAACGGCATCCCGGAGGTGCTGGCCCCGGCGGGGGATATGGAGCGGCTGGAGACCGCCCTGCGGTACGGGGCCGACGCTGTTTACTTAGGGGGGAAGCTGCACTCCATGCGCTCCGCCCCAAAAAACTTCACCCTGGAGGAGTTGGAGCAGGGCTGCAAAAAGGCCCATGAAAAGGGGGCCAGGGTCTACTGCGCCGTCAACACCCTGCTGAATAACGACGAGGTGGCGGAACTGCCCGGCTACCTCCGCCAGCTTCGGGACTGCGGGGTGGACGCCTTTATCGTGGCGGATATGGGGGTGTTCCTTCTGGCCCGCCGGGAGGTGCCGGAGGTGGAACTGCATATCTCCACCCAGGCGGGGGTGACCAACTACCTCACCGCCCGGGAACTCCACGCCCTGGGGGCAAAGCGGGTGGTGCTGGCCCGGGAACTGTCCCTGGAGGATATCCGGGGCATCCGCCGGAACACCCCGCCGGAACTGGAACTGGAATACTTCGTCCAGGGGGCCATGTGCGTCAGCTTCTCCGGCCGGTGCCTGCTGTCCAACTACTTCACCGGCCGGGACGGCAACCGGGGGGAGTGCGCCCAGCCCTGCCGCTGGCGGTACCACCTGGTGGAGGAGACCCGCCCGGGGCAGTATTTCCCTGTCAGCCAGGAGGAGGACGGCACCTATATCCTCAACGCCAAGGACCTCTGCCTGCTGCCCCACCTGGACAAGCTGCGGGACGCCGGGGTGGACAGCTTCAAAATCGAGGGCCGGGCAAAGTCCGCCTACTATGTGGCGGTGGCGTCCAACGCCTACCGCTGCGCCGCCGACCTGCTGAAAAACGACACCTACGACCCGCCCCAATGGCTGCTGGAGGAGCCCAATAAACTGAGCCACCGGCCCTACTGCACCGGCTTTTTGTTCGGACGCCCGGAGGAGGGCCAGCAGGTCCCCGGCGGCTACATCCGGGCCTGGGAGGCCGCCGGGGTGGTGGAGGGCTGGGAGAACGGCCGTCTCCTCTGCTCCCAGCGGAACAAGGTCCAGGCGGGGGACACCCTGGAGGCCCTTCTCCCCGGCAGGCCCCCGGTGGAGATACCGGCAAAAGACCTCCAGGATGGGGAAGGGCAGCCCATCCAGGCCACCCCCCACGCCACCATGGCCTTCTCCCTCCCCTGGCCGGAGGCGCTGCCCCCGGGGACCATCCTGCGGTCCGGGCCCGGAAGGGGGCAGGACCATGGCGGGTGACCCCGTCTTACTCCCAGTAGCTTTCAGTTGCAATTCCCTCCGCAAAAGGATATAATGGAGAAGGAAGGAATTTGTTTTTTCGGGAAATGGTCCAAAGGAGGGAACAGAATGGCGGAGTTTATCGCGGAAAATTGGGCGGCGCTGCTATGGTTTTTGGCGGCGGTGGCGCTATTGGCGGTGGAACTTGCCACCGTCCAGCTGGTGAGCATCTGGTTCTGCCTGGGGGCGGTGGCCGCAACGGTGGCCGCCATCTGGGGGGCCGGTGGCACGGCGCAGCTGGGGGTCTTTTTTGTGGTGTCGGCGGCGGCCCTGGCCCTGACCCGGCCCATGGTCCAGCGGGTCATCCAGTTCAAGAAGGTGCCCACCAACGCCGACAGCTTCATCGGCATGGCCGGTTCGGTGCTGGAGGATATTGATGACCTGGCCCAGACCGGCCGGGTGCGGGTGGGCGGATTGGACTGGACCGCCCGCTCCTGTGACGGCCAGCCCATCCGGGTGGGGGCCACCGTTGTGGTGGAATCCATCCAGGGTGTCAAGCTGATGGTCCGCCCCCGTGAGGCGGCGGCCACCGGAACAACACAGGCCCAGGGCCTGTCTAAGTAAGGAGGATCTATTTATGGGACCGATCATTGCAATCCTGTTCGGCATCATCATCGTCGCGCTGTTGGTCTCCAACGTGCGCATCGTGCCCCAGGCCACGGTGTTCGTCATCGAGCGGCTGGGCGCCTACTACGCCACCTGGGAGAAGGGGCTCCACTTTAAAGTCCCCATCCTGGACCGCATCGCCAAGAAGATATCCCTCAAGGAGCAGGTGATGGACTTCGCCCCCCAGCCGGTGATCACCAAGGATAACGTCACCATGCAGATCGACACCATCGTCTTCTACCAGGTCACCGACGCCAAGCTGTACACCTACGGCGTGGACCGGCCCATCCTGGCCATCGAGAGCCTTACCGCCACCACCCTGCGTAACATCATCGGCGACATGGAACTGGACCACACCCTCACCTCCCGTGATGTCATCAACACCAAGATCACCGCCAGCCTGGACCAGGCCACCGACAAGTGGGGCATCAAGGTCAACCGGGTGGAACTGAAGAACATCGTCCCGCCCCGGGAGATCCAGGACGCCATGGAGAAGCAGATGAAGGCGGAGCGGGAACGCCGCGAATCCATCCTCAAGGCGGAGGGCGAAAAGCGCAGCAAGGTGCTGATGGCGGAAGGGAACAAGGAATCCCAGATACTCACCGCCGAGGCGGAGAAGCAGGCCGCCATCCTTCGGGCGGAGGCCGTCAAGGAGCAGAAGATCAGGGAGGCCCAGGGTGAAGCCGAGGCCATCGAGATGATCAACCGGGCCACCGCCGACGCCCTGCGGCTGCTCAACGAGGCCAGCCCCACCGATGCCGTCCTCACCCTCAAGGCCTACGAAGCCTTCGCCAAGGCGGCGGACGGCAAGGCCACCAAGATCATCGTCCCCAGCAACATCCAGGGGATGGCCGGCCTGGCCGCCTCCCTCAAGGAACTGATGGCGGATAAGTGACAAAAGGCCCCCTTCTCCTGCGGGAGAGGGGGGCTTTCCTATGCCGTGCGGAACAGCAGCGCCACGTAGCTGCCGTAAAAGGCCAGCAGCGCCGCCCCCTGCCAGCGGCGGAACCGGGCCCGCTTCCAGGCGGGCAGCAGCGTCAGCGCCAGCAGCACCAGGGCCGCCAACAGGTCGATCTGGGCCCGGGGGGCCTCCATGGGCAGGATGCCGCCCCCGACAAAGGCGCTGGCGGCAGGAACCACCGTTAGGTCCAGGAAGTTGGCCCCGATGATGTTCCCCACCGAGAGGGAGGCCTCCCCCTTGGCCAGGGCGGTGAGGGTGGTCACCAGTTCCGGCAGGCTGGTGCCCAGCGCCACCAGGGTCAGGGCCACCACCGATTCCGGCACCCCCATCAGCCGGGCCAGGATGCAGCCGTTGTCCACCAGCAGCCGGGCCCCCGCCGCCAGCCCCGCCGCCCCCAGCAGGAATTTGCCCAGGTAAACAGCGGCGGCATGGGCCCCCCGCTCCGGCTGGTCCTCCCCGGGGAGGAAAGCGGCCCGGCGGGTGTGATCCAGGTCGTTTTTCAAAAATAGCAGGAGCAGAAGAAGGAGAAAGACCCCCTCCCCCCACACCAGCCGCCTGTCGATGCCAAAGACCAGCAGGGAGATCACGGCAAAGAGCAGCAGCGCCCCCTTCTCCCGCAGCGGCCGGACCTCCACCGTGCCGGGCATGCAAAGAAGGGAGATGCCCAGCACCAGCCCGGTGTTGCAGGACACCGACCCCACCGCGTTGCCCAGCGCCATAGCCCCCGACCCCTGGGCCGCCGCCAGCACCGAGACCAGCAGCTCCGGCATGGTGGTGCCCAGGCTCACCACCGTGGCCGCCACCACAAAGGGGGGGATGCCGGTGACCCGGGCGATCCACCGGGCCCCGTCCACAAAGCTGTCCCCGCCCTTCACCATCAGCGCCAATCCCAGCAGGAACAACAGCACCACTCCTGCCATCCTTCATCCCTCCTCCTGTCGTTGGGGGCGGCAAAGCCCCCGCACCATCAAGTATAGTGGCGGGAGGGATCGTCTTATGCCTGTATTGAAGTAGAGAGCGGGGGATGTTATAATCAAATAGAATAAGACTTGAAAGGGAGTGACCGCCATGATCCCAAAGCCCCCGACCCCAGGGGATGTTTTCTGTGTCTACAACCGCACCCTGAAGGCGTACACCGCCAGCCAGGTGACCATGGTGAAGGAGAAGGGGGTGGTGGAACTGGACCTGGATTGGGTGGGGGATGAGCCCCTGACCCCGGAGGAACTCCCCTCCCTGCGGCCCCTGATGGTGGATTTTCTGTTCTGGTCCCGGGGCTACAGCCTGTGCAACGTGCCCCTTGTCGTGCCGGGGAACTACCGTTACGTCGGCAACATCCCGCCCCTGTGCGAGGACGACTCCCGTTCCTACAGCGGATGGGGAGGAGGCTCCATCATCGCCCGGCAGCGGTGGTGGGACAGCATCCCGGCGGACCGCCGGAGGGCCTTCAAGGAGGCCGCCGCCAGCAAAGGCGGGGTGGAGGTAGCCGGGCGGACGGTGCGGGAGCGGGAATCCAAGCTGCTGGACAAACTCCTCCCCTTTGGGGACGCCCGGGAATTGCAGGTCCTGCCCTGCCTCACCACCCTGGAATGTGTCCAGTGGCACCCGGGCTTGCGGGAGTACCTGGCGAGCACCCCCTTCCTGATGACCCTGCGGCTGGAAAACCACGGCCAAAGGACCCTGGACCTTCGGGGGACCAGCGTCCAGCAGCTGATCGTTGACCCGGACGGCCTGGAGGAACTTTGGCTGGGGGAGAATACCGGCAGCCTGGTGTTTTTGAAGCAGGAGAAAGCCCCCAGCGTCATCCATGCCCCCCGGGAAGGGGAGGGGGTGGGGATCGTCTTTCACCAGGAGGTGACCCGCCACCCGGAACTGCCCCGGCTGACCTCGGTCCACTGCACCAGGGTGGAGCAGTTGGATATCCAGGCGCTGGCGGACTGGTACCCCGGGCTGCTGACGCTGCGGCTGTGGGGCAAGCCGGGGTATCTGCGCAATATAGGGGCGCTGAAGGATTTGACACGGCTGGAGCACTTCACCACCGTGGACCTTTTCGGCTTCGGCAGGGATGAGGTACCAAAGCCGGAGGAGATGCCCTGCCTGACCTGGCTGTGGATGTCCAGCCTGCCGGCTGCCGCCGCCCGGCAGGTGAAGCAGCTGTACAGAAAGCGACAGGGCCTGGACCTGTGGATCACCAAGCCCCGGAAGCCGGAATGGCTGGCGGAGAACCTGAGCAATCCCTTCCGCCACTGGGACGGGATGGAGGGGGTGCCTTTGTCCGCCGCCAAACGGGCCGCCGCTCTTTACAAAAAGCTGCGGAAGCAGCTGCTCCGGCTGGCGGAGGAGCGGCCGGGGGACGCCCAGGCCCAGGCCGAGGCGGCGGTGGCCGCCTACACCAAGCCCTTCAACCGGATGAAGTTCGTGGAGACAGTGGAGCGGGA
>CAJUFR010000013.1 GCA_910585525.1 uncultured Angelakisella sp. | reverse complement strand
CCAGCCGGGTGGAGCGGGCCATCCGCCACGCCATCGAGGTGGCCTGGGACCGGGGCGATGTGGACGTGCTCAACTCCTACTTCGGCTACACCATCCACAACCTCCGGGGCAAGCCCACCAACAGCGAGTTCATCGCCATGATCGCCGACAAGATCCGCCTGAATAAGAAGAACCAGAGCCGGTAATGATACCGTTTTGCCACCACCTGGGAGGGAGACCTTCCAGGTGGTTTTCCAAAGAATGGCGTTTTCCGGGATGGTCTTTGTCTTGAATCGAAAAAAATGCTGTGCTATAATAAGTAGAAAATCTGGGGATGTTGTCGAAAGGGGGAAGGCCGGTGCCGGAAAAGCTGGCTCAATGCATCATCGTCTGCGGCCATTACGGCGCCGGCAAGACCAACCTCACCGTCAATCTGGCCCTGCTGGCCGCCGGGGCGGGGGAGCGGGTGACGGTGGTGGATATGGACATCGTCAACCCCTACTTCCGCACCGCCGACCACCAGGGGCTGTTCCTGGATGCCGGAATACGGCTTATCGCCCCGGTCTACGCCAACACCAACCTGGACCTGCCGGTGCTGCCCCCCAGCGTGTCCACCGCTATCCGGTCGGGGGAGCGGGTGTTCCTGGACGTGGGAGGGGATGACGACGGTGCCGTGGTGCTGGGCGGCTTTTCCTCCGTCCTGGGGGAGCGGGGCTACTCGATGCTCTACGTGGTCAACCGCTGCCGGGAACTGGAGCCGGACCCGGTCCAGGAAGCCCGGCTGCTGGAGCGGATCAGCCGGGCCTCCCGGCTGCGGCCCACCCACCTGGTGGACAACACCAACCTGATGGGAGAGACCACGCCACGGCTGCTGGAGCGGTCGGAGGAGTATATCCGGGAGGTCTCCCGGCTCACCGGGGTGCCGGTGCTCTGCCAGGCGGTGGAGCAGCGGCTGGCCGGGCAGCTTCCCGCCAAAGGGAAGCTGCCGGTGACCATCTATGTAAAACCACCATGGGAGGAGAGATAACGAGAGATGGCAAGAGCGATCATTGACGAGAAGACCTGTAAAGGGTGCGGCCTTTGCGTCGGCGTCTGTCCCAAAAAGCTGCTTCGCCTGGCCCCGGGCCGGATGAACGACAAGGGCTACAACCCGGCGGAGATGACCGATGAGGCCAGCTGCATCGGCTGCGCCATGTGCGGCATCATCTGCCCCGACAGCGCCATTACGGTGGAAAAGTAGAAAGGTGTGAAAGTCATGTCGGAACGTGTTTTGATGAAGGGGAACGAGGCGATGGCGGAAGCGGCCATCCGCGCCGGCTGCCGCCACTTCTTCGGCTATCCCATCACCCCCCAGACCGAGGTCGCGGCCTATATGTCCAAAAAGATGCCCAAGATCGGCGGCACCTACCTCCAGGCGGAGTCGGAGATCGCCGCCATCAACATGGTGCTGGGGGCCGCCTCCGCCGGGGTGCGGGCCATGACCTCCTCCTCCTCCCCGGGCATCTCCCTCAAGACCGAGGGCATCTCCTACATAGCGGGCAGCGACCTGCCCTGCCTGATCGTCAACGTGGAGCGGGGCGGCCCCGGCCTGGGGGGCATCCAGCCCGCCCAGTCCGACTACTGGCAGGCCACCCGGGCGCTGGGCCACGGGGACTTCCATGTGCTGGTGTTCGCACCCAGCAACGTCCAGGAGGTGGTGGACCTGGTGTTCCTGGCCTACGACCTGGCGGAAAAGTACCGGATGCCGTCGCTGCTCCTCTCCGACGGGCTGCTGGGCCAGATGATGGAGCCGGTCTCCTTCCCCGACCCGGTGGAAAAGACCGCTGAAAAGCCTTGGGCCGCCTGCGGCCACCAGAATAAGCGCCCTCATAACATCATCAACTCCCTTTACTTAAAGGCGGACCAGCTGGAGCGCACCGTGGTGGAGCGGTTCGCCCGCTACGCCCAGGTGGAGGCCAACGAACAGCGGTGCCAGCAGTACCTTTGTGACGACGCCGACTACATCATTGTCGCCTTCGGGGCCACCTCCCGGGTGAGCCAGTCGGCGGTGGACACCCTGCGGGAGCAGGGGATCAAGGCCGGCCTGCTGCGCCCCGTCACCCTATGGCCCTTCCCCAAGGACGCCATCCGGGCCCACATCCCCCATGTCAAGGGCTTCCTCAGCGTGGAGATGAGCATGGGCCAGATGGTGGACGACGTCCGCCTGGCGGTGGAGGGCAAGGCGCCGGTGGGCTTCTTCGGCCGGACCGGCGGCGTGATCCCCAAGCCCTCGGAAGTGGTGGAAGCGGTAAGGAAAATGGCTGGAGGTGACCGATAATGGCGATCGTGTATCAAAAATCCAAGATGCTCACCGACGCCCCGCTGCATTACTGCCCGGGCTGCACCCACGGCATCATCCACAAGCTGGTGGCGGAGAGCCTGGAGGAACTGGCCGTGGGCGGCAAGACAGTGGGCGTCGCCCCGGTGGGCTGCTCGGTGATGGCCTACGACTACTTTGCCTGTGACATGGTGGAGGCCCCCCACGGCC
This sequence comes from uncultured Angelakisella sp., assembly GCA_910585525.1. Taxonomy (GTDB): domain Bacteria; phylum Bacillota; class Clostridia; order Oscillospirales; family Ruminococcaceae; genus Angelakisella. Next base: position 54,856 of record CAJUFR010000013.1, on the reverse strand, counting down.
GGGCCCCGGCCATCGCCACCGGCCTGAAAAGGGCCCTGCCCGACGGGGTCATCTTCACCTACCAGGGGGACGGGGACCTGGCCGCCATCGGCACCGCCGAGACGGTCCACGCCGCCACCCGGGGGGAGAACATCACCATCATCTTTGTCAACAACGCCATCTATGGCATGACCGGGGGGCAGATGGCCCCCACCACCCTGCCGGGGCAGGTGACCCAGACCACCCCCTACGGCCGGGACGTCACCACCGCCGGGTTCCCGGTGCGTGTCTGCGAGATGCTGGCCACCCTTTCCGGCGTGGCCTACGCCGAGCGGGTGTCGGTGGACACGGTGCCCAATATCCGCAAGGCCAAGGCGGCCATCAAAAAGGCTTTTGAGACCCAGATCGCCAAAAAGGGCTTCTCCATCGTGGAGGTCCTCTCCACCTGTCCCACCAACTGGGGGCTGACCCCGGAGGAGGCGCTGGAGTGGCTGCGGAACAATATGATGCCGTACTATCCCCTGGGGGTCTACCAGGACCGCACCGGCAACGAGAAGGGGGTATTTTGAGATGAAGGACTGGAACCTAGTCTTTGCGGGGTTCGGCGGCCAGGGCATCCTCTTTGCGGGGAAGGTGACCGCCTACGCCGGGATGATGGAGGGCCGTGAGGTCTCCTGGCTGCCCAGCTACGGCCCCGAGATGCGGGGCGGCACCGCCAACTGTAGCGTCTGCCTCGCCGGGCGGCCCATCGGCTCCCCCCTGGTGCTGGAGCCGGACGCCCTGGTGGTGATGAACAACCCCTCCTATGATAAATTCATCGGCACCGTCGCCCCCGGCGGGGTGGCGGTCATCGACAGCGCCCTGGTGGACCGGAAAACGGACCGGAGCGACATCACCGCCCTCTACATCCCGGCCACCAGGCTGGCCCAGGAGAACGGCATCGGCAAGCTGGCTAATCTCATCATGCTGGGGGCGCTGTGGAAGGCCACCGGCTTCGCCACCCTGGAGTCGCTGGAGGCGGCCATCCAGAAGGTGGTACCCCCCAGCAAGCAGGAGCTGGTGGAACTGAACATGAAGGCCATCCGCCTGGGCATCGAGACAGCGAAGTAACACCATGGACAAACTAATGAAAAAAGCCGCCGCCCTGCTGCTGGCGCTGATGATGCTGGCGGGGTGCGGGGGACCAGCCTCTTCCTCGCCCGCCTCCGCCCCGGTGCCCCAGGGGGGAGGGGAACTTTCCGGCCCGGGGCCGGAGGCGCTGGAAGATACCTACTACGACTACACCACCTATGCCTTCGCCTCCGAAACAGAGGGAGAATATGATCCGGCCCGGTACCGTTGGGACCGGGATGGTACCCTTACCTTCCAGGAGCAGAACCGGCTCCACACCCTTTCCCCGGAAAATGAACTGCTGGAGACGGTGACCATCCCGGAAGAGCATCTTGCCGCCGATACCTGCTATCAGTTCATTTGGGGCGACAAGTATCTGCTGGCAGTCGCAGCTGATCCCTCCCGCCTCGGGGTGGCCTACTTCACCGAGGACGGCGGTGTCCAACTGTCCGGTGTGACCCTTTTTGACCACCAGGGACAGGTCGTCCGGCAGTATGACACCGTTGATAAGACCCGAACGACAGGGTACCGCATACTGTACGACGGTGGAGTGCCCCAGGTCCACTGGTTGGATGGGGAGACCGCTATCTTCAACTGCCGTTCCCATATCATCCTTTACGATTTTGCCGCCGATACCGGGCGGGTGCTGGATGATATGAGCGCCCTAGAGGAGGAACATGGCAAGTTCTTTGTCTATTATGGGGCAAGTATTGACCACTGCGGCGTGATGGACGGCAGTTTCTACTATATGACCCGCCGGACCGAGGAAGAGAGTATCCACGGCGGGACCATTTGGCGGGCGGATAAAAACGGCGCGGTGGAGTTGTTTGATGGAAGGAAATTCACGCATCTGTTGGTAAAGAACGGGGCATTGATCGCAATAGAGCACCCCTCTTTGTATGGGAATGACCCGGATATTGTCTACACCATCGACCCGGGGATGCTGGAACTGCGGGAAGTGTGGCGGGGAAGCGCGCCTATCCATTTTATGGAAAGCGGCTGGTACCTGACCTTCCAGAGCACCCATGGCTGGGAGAACGACGTTTTGTACGCCTACCACCGGGACACCGGGGAACTGTTCCAACATGACCTGGAGCGGATCGTCCAGGTGAATGACCTGTGGGTCGCTGAGATAGAGGGCTCGTTAAGGTATTATTACACCACCTTTGTAGAAGGGACCGAGACCGACTGGGTCTACGATACCGCCTCCGATACCACGACACAGCTGCCGGACGGCTCGGTAAGCGGCATCCTCTCGGTGCGCCCCGACGGCGGCCGGATCCTCCGGCAGCATCCCGACGGCTCCCGGCGGCTTCAGGTAGCCTGCTGGCCCTCCTAAAAAACTTGCGCCCGGCCCCCGGTTTTCGGGGGCCCTTTTCCTATTCTCGCAGATGTGGTAGAATAAAGCTGTCGTTTTTTGGACACAGAGAAAAAATTTCGCAGAAAAGAGGGGACCGCTATGCTCCGTCTCATCCTGGGCCGCACCGGCACCGGCAAGACCACCCAGGTCTTTTCCCGGGCCATGGAGTCCGCCCGGCAGCGCCGCCGGACCATCCTGCTGGTGCCGGAGCAGTTTTCCTTCCAGGCAGAAAAACGGGTCTACACCACCCTAAAGGGGGAGGACGCGCTCTCGGTCTCGGTGCTCAGCTTCTCCCGCCTGTCGGAGAACATCTTCCGGGCCTGGGGGGGCCTTGCCCGGAAGCGCCTTACCGACACCGCCAAGCTGGTGCTGATGAAGCTGGCGGTGGAGGAGATGAAGGATACCTTAAAGGTCTACCAGCGGCAGCGGGGGCGGACCTCCTTCCTCAGCACCATGCTGGAGACGGTGGAGGAACTGAAGCAGAGCGGCACCTACCCCCAGGACCTGGAGGTGCTGCGTGACCAGGAACAGGACCCCCGGCTGGCGGCCAAACTCCGGGATATCGCCGGTATCTACGGGGCCTACCAGGCGCTGGTGGACCGGGGGTACAGCGACCCCCTGGACGACATCGCCAAGGCCGCCAAGCTGGCGGAGGAGCACCGGTACTTTGAGGGTGCCTGGGTCTATATCGACGGGTTCAGCTTTTTCAGCCCCCCCCAGCGGCAGCTGCTCCACGCCATGATGGAGCAGGGGGAGGAGGTGTGTCTCTCCCTCACCGCCGGCGGCCTTGCCCTGGATGACGGGGTGGACATCTTCACCGACCAGAAAAAGACCGCCCAGCGGCTGGTGAACTACGCCCGGGAGCACTTTGTCAAGGTGGCGGCCCCGGTGCGGCTGACCGAGAACTACCGGACCTCCTGTCCCGCCCTGCTGGCGGTGGAGGGGCTGGCCCGGGGGGAGGAGCCGGAGGAGCGTCCCAACGGGGAGGGACTGTTTCTCCTCACCGCCCGGGACCGGTTCGAGGAGATACGGTTCGCCGCCGCCCAGATGGCCCGGCTGGTGCGGGAGGAGGGCTGGCGGTACCGGGATATGGCCCTGGTCTGCCGGGACCTGGAGGACTACCAGGCCGCCATCCGCAGCATCTTTTCCGCCTACGGGCTGCCGGTGTTCATGGACCGGAAGGACCAGGCTCTGTCCCGGCCCATCGTGTCCCTGGCCTGCGCCGCCCTGGACGCGGTGCGGGGCAGCTACAAGACCGAGGCGATCCTGAAGCTGGCCCGTTCCCCGGGGCTGGCCCTGCCGGTGGAGCAGGCCGCCGCCCTGGAAAACTATGTCTACATCTGGTCGGTAAAGGGGGATGGCTGGCTGCGGCCCTTCCGCAACAACCCCAAGGGGCTGCGGGAGGAGCCAAAGGAGGTCTACGCCCAGGCCCTGGAGGAGATCGAGGCGGCCCGCCGCCTTGTGATGGAGCCGCTGGAGCGGCTGCGGGAGACGCTGAAAAACGGGGACGGGGAGAGTTTTTCCCAGGGGCTTTACGGCTTTTTCCAGGAGGTCGGGGCGCTGGACAACCTAAAGTCCTACTTCCAGCAGGACAAGGCCCATGGCCTGGAGCGGGGGCGGGAGAACGACCGCCTTTGGAACTACATGGTGGATGTGCTGGACCTTTTCGCCGACCACCTCACCGGCTCCCGGTACACGGTGCGGGAGTTTTCCGAACTGTTTACCATGGCCATGGGCTGCGCCCAGCTGGGGAGCATCCCGGTGACCAACGACCAGGTCCAGGCGGGCTCCGCCAACATGGTGCGGCTTGGCTCCCCCCGGGGGGTGTTCGTGGTGGGGCTCAACGAGGGGGTGTTCCCCGCCCGGGCCAAGCCCTACGGCGTCTTTACCGACCGGGAGCGGGAGGCCCTGATCCGCCAGGGGGTGGAGATCACCAGCCCCGACATGGAGCGGGCGCTTCTGGAGCGGTTCTATCTCTACTCCGCCCTCTGCGCCCCCCGGGAGCGGCTGTATGTCAGCTGCGCCAAAATGGACCTCACCGGGAACGCCATGGAGCCGGGGCTGATGTTCAGCCAGCTGGCGGAAAGGTTCCCCGGCTGTCTCCACACCATGGGGGAACTGCCGCCGGACCTCTTCATCACCAATGTCTCCACCGCCCGCGCCGCCTACGCCGCACTGGCGGCGGAACGGGACCCAATCGCCGCCACGGTGGGGGAACTGCTGGCGGAACTGGGGGAGGAACGATTCCTCCGCTCCCTGGCGGAACTGGCGGAGGACCTGCCCATGGGGAACATCGCCCCGGAGACGGCCAAACGGCTGCTGGGCTCCCGTATCGCCCTTTCCCCCACCAAGATCGAGACCTACTACCAGTGCCCCTACGCCTTTTTCAGCGACTACCTGCTGCGGCTCTCCCCTCGGAAGAAAGCGGAGTATTCCCCCCTGGAATCCGGCACCGCCGTCCATTATGTGCTGGAGATGCTGTTCCGGGAGGTGGGGGGAGAGGGCATCGCCCGGCTCACCGACGAGGAACTGCGGGACAAGGTGCGGACGCTGCTGGCCCAACATCTGGAACTGGTGGCGGTGGATGTGGAACAGCTTTCCGCCCGGCTGCGGTACCAGTTCGAGCGGCTGGTGTCGGTGCTGTTCCTGTTGGCCCGGCATATGGGGGCGGACTTCGGCCAAAGCGCCTTCCGGGCGGTGGGGATGGAGGTGCCGGTGGGGGAGAACGGTACCGTCCACCCCCTGCCCATCCGCACCGGGGACGGCTCCCCGGTAGTGCTCAGCGGCAAGATCGACCGGGTGGACACCTTCCAGGACCCCTCCGGCAGCTACGCCCGGGTGGTGGACTACAAGACCGGCAACAAGGAATTCCACCTGGAGGAGGTGTTCTTCGGCCTCAACATGCAGATGCTGATCTATCTTTTCGCCCTCTGCGACGACCCCGCCGGACCCTTCGGGGAGGTGGAGCCTGCTGGCATCCTGTACATGCCTGGCAACGTCTCCGCCGCCAAGACCTCCCCCGAGGCCGGGGAAGAGGAGGTGCGGCGGGAGGTCTCCAAGGGGCTGCGGATGAGCGGCATCGTCCTGGACGAGGACCGGGTGCTCCGGGCCATGGAGCGTGAACTGGAGGGGAAATACATCCCCGCCAAAAAGAAAAAGGACGAGACCTTCACCGCCGGTTCCATGGTCCAGAGCGGCGAGGACTTCCTGCGGCTGCGGGAGGTGGTGTACCAGAACATCCGGGAGATGGCGGAGGAACTGACCAAGGGAAAGATCGCCCCGTTGCCGGCCCGGGGGGGCAGGGTAAAGGATCCCTGTTCCTACTGCGGTTTCGGACCCCTCTGCAACAACGCCGGGGGGCCGCTGTTCCGGGATGTGGGGACCGGGAAAAAAGGGAAGGAGGAAGAAGGATGAGCCGCGCCAACTGGACAGAGGAGCAGCGTCAGGCCATCTGGGGCCATGGCGGCAGCATCCTGGTATCCGCCGCCGCCGGCAGCGGCAAGACCGCCGTGCTGGTGGAGCGGGTGGTGGAACTGATCACCCGGGAAGAGGACCCGGTGGACGCCGACCGGCTGCTGGTGGTCACCTTCTCCAACGCCGCCGCCCGGGAGATGAAGCAGCGCATCGCCCGCCGTCTGTGGGAGATGGCCCGGGAGGACCCGGGGAACAGCCGCCTGGCCCGGCAGCAGCTGCTGCTGGAATCGGCCCAGATCAGCACCATCCACTCCTTCTGCGTCTCCCTGATCCGGGGATACTTCCAGCTGCTGGGCATCCCGGCGGAATTCCGCATCGCCGAGGAGCGGGAACTGGACCTGCTGCGGATGCGCGCCGTCCAGGAGTTGATCGAGGAGGAGTATGTGGCGGGGGAGGACAGCTTCTTCGACCTGGTGGAACTGATTTCCACCGCCCGCAGCGACCGGGGGCTGGAGCGGAACATCCTGAAGCTGTACGATTTCCTGCGCAACCACCCCTTCTATGAAAACTGGATGGCCCAGGTGCTGGAGGGGTACGACGCCAGCCGGGAACTGAGCGGCACCCCCTGGGCCGCAATCCTGCTGGACTACGCCGCCGACGCCCTGGACCACTGCCTCAGCCTGAACCGCGCCGCCCTGGAACTGATGGCGGGGGATGAGGAGATGTCAGCAGCCTACCAACGGCCCTTCCAGGAGGACGCCATCGCCCTGGAAAGCTGCAGGCGCCTGGTGAAGGAAAAGAACTGGGATGCTTGCTGCCGGGAGATCGCCGGTTTCTCCTTTGTCACCCTGGGCCGTCTGACCAAAAAATACCCCTTCCCGGAGCGGAAGGAAAAGGTGAAACGGCTCCGGGACGAGGTGAAGGAGATCGTCAAAGAGAAGCTGCAAAAGCGGTGCTTCTTTATGGACAGCGCCCAATACAAGGCGGACATGGAGCAGCAGCGGCCGGTGATCCAGAAGCTGTTCCAGCTGGCGGCCCGGTTCGGCCGCAGGCTGGATGAGGTGAAGCTGGAACGGAGCCTACTGGACTTCGGGGACCTGGAGCACTACGCCCTTGCCCTCCTTTACCAGGAGGACGGCAAGGGTGGGCATGCCCTCAGCCCGGTGGCCCGGGAGGTGGCGGAGCGGTACGACGAGATATTGGTGGACGAGTACCAGGACACCAACGCCGCCCAGGAGATGATCTTCGGGGCGGTGTCCCGGGGGAAGAAGAACCTCTTTATGGTGGGGGACGTGAAGCAGAGCATCTACCGCTTCCGCCAGGCCCGGCCGGAGATATTCCTGGACAAAAAGGAGCGGTTCGCCCCCTACGACGGCGTCACCTTCCCGGCCAAGATCGCCCTGAGCGCCAACTTCCGCACCCGGCGGGAGACCACCGGCCTCATCAACGACCTCTTTGCCGCCGCCATGTGCCCGGCGGTGGGGGAGATGGAGTACGGGGAGGAGGACCGTCTCATCCCCCGGGCGGACTACAGCGGCGACGCCTCCTGCCCGGTGGTGCTGGCCTTGGTGGACCCGGCGGAAGGGGAGAAGGAGACGGCGGAGGCGGAGTACATCGCCAGGGAGATCGAGACGCTGCTGGCCCGGGGGACCATGGTGGAGGTGAAGGGAAACCGCCGCCCCATGGCCCCGGGGGATATCTGTATCCTGCTGCGTTCCCCCAAAAACAAGGCGGAGCGGTACAGCCGCGCCCTGGAGAAGCGGAAGATCCGCTTCTGGGCCGAGCGGCAGGGGGGCTTTTTGGACGCCAAGGAGATCGCCCCGGTGGTGGCCCTTTTGAAGCTCATTGGCAACCCCTTGCTGGACCTGGAACTTGCCCAGGTGCTGCTGTCCCCCCTCTACCGGTACACCCCGGACCAGGTGGCAAGACTGCGGGCAGAGAGTAAAGCGGATAGCCTTTACAGTATCATGACCCGAAGCATGACGGAGGAAAACGGAGATTTCCGGCGATTTTGGGAGGACTACCACCGGCTGCGGCAGCTGGCGGCCACCCTCTCCCCCCAGGAACTGCTGATGGAACTGTACGCCGCCACCGGCCTGATGGACAAGGTGAGGGTGATGCCCCAGGGGGAGACCCGGGTGGCGAACCTGCGGCTGCTGCTGGACTACGCCGCCGCCTTCCAGCAGCGGGGGGGCGACTTCGGGGACTTCGTGGACTACCTCACCGCCCTGGCGGAGTACGATTGCGACCTGCGGTCCGCCACCGCCACCGCCGGGGACGCCGTCTCCATCATGAGCATCCATAAGTCCAAGGGGCTGGAGTTCCTGGTGGTGTTCCTGGCGGACACCGCCGGAAGGATGAACCTCCAGGACCTGGGGAACGAGGTGCTGCTGGACCCGGAACTGGGGGCGGCCTGCGTCCTGCGGGACAACCGGCGGATGCGGGAGCATGACACCATCGCCAGAACGGCCATGGGGGAGAAGAACCGGAAGGCCCTTCTCTCGGAGGAGTTGCGGCTGCTGTACGTGGCTATGACCCGGGCCCGGGAGCGGCTCTACCTGGTGGCCACCGACCCGGGGCTGGGGCGGCTTGCCGCCGCCGCCAGCCGCCCCTTCCGGGGCGGGCGGCTTTCCCCCTGGGCGATGCGGTGCGGCCAGTGCCTTTATGACTGGCTGGCGGGGGTGCTGGTCCACCACCCTGGCTTCGATACCGCCCTGCTGGAGGATGCCTGGGGCCTGGAACAGATGAAAGGCTGCCAGGGGGTGCTGGAGGTGCGGCATATCCTGGGCAGGGCGGGGGAGGAGGACACCTCCAGCCAGGAGACCGCCTCCACCCGGATCGACCAAGACGCCCTGGAGCGGATGCGGACCGCCGCCGCTTTCCGGTACCCCTTCGCCGGGGACGTGGTGACCCCGTCCAAGCTGTCGGTGTCGGAACTGGTGCGGGAGATAGGGCGGGAGGAGGAGCGGTATTTCTTCACCCGCCGTCCCAAGACGATGACCCGCCAGGCGATGACGCCTACCGAGCGGGGCATCGCCGCCCACAAATTCATGCAGTTCGCCGACCTGGAGGCGGCCTTCCGCAGCCCGGAGGAGGAGATCACCCGCCTGCGGGACCGGGGGTTCATCACCACCGAGGAGGCGGAGCAGATGGACCGGGGGATGATCGAGAGGTTCTTTGCCAGCGCCATTGGGAAGCGTGTGATGGGGGCGGAGAGGGTCTACCGGGAGATCCGGTTCCTCAAGGAGTTCAGCCGGGCGGAGTTGGAGTTGGCTGCGCCGGGGCTGGGGATACAGGGGGATACGGTGATCCAGGGTATTGCGGACTGTGTGATCCTGGAGGACGGGCAGGGGACGATCATTGACTACAAGACGGACCGGGCGGGGTCGATGGAGGAGTTGGCCCGGCGGTATGGGGAGCAGTTGGAGTTGTATCGGGCGATACTGGAGGAGTACCTTGGGGTACCGATACGGGAGAAGGTGTTGTATTCGTTTGCCTTGGGGAAGGAGATCAGGGTGGGATAGGCTTCTTGCGGGGCGCAGCCCCGCCCCGACCGCCCGACCGGGGCGGCGTTATGCCCTGGTCGCCCGCCGCAGCGGGCGAAACTCCTTGAAAGGCTGTCGTTTTGAGGAGGTTTCCCTCGAAGTGACAAGCGCGGCGGCCGGAACGAGTTTTTCCTTTGCGCAGCCGCAGAAGCGCTTTTCTCTCCTTTTGCAGGTCCTTTCCTTCAAAACAGCCCGTTCACCGGTACGGTGGACGGGCGTTTTTTGAACGGACAGGCTTTCCCTTTTGGTTATGTTGTCTTTGGCGGTATACAAGTGAACTGTTAATCTCATCCCCCAAACCGGTACCCGTACCTAGGCACTGTGCGGATGAGATTTTGGCCTTCTGGGTGGTCTCGCAGGCGCTTTCTTATCTGAAAGACGGTGTTTTCCACCGGGTGGCACCAGCCGTTGGCGGGTTGGTGCCACACCGCTTCGTACAGCCGCTCCTGGGTGAAGGTGGTGTCCGGGTTGGAATATAAAAGGTACAACAGGTCGAATTCCTTGGGAGATAGGGTCACTTCACGACCGGACAGGGTGGCCAGGTGGCGCTCCGGGTCCATAAAGAGGGGGGAGGGGCTCAGGCGGATGCCGAAGAACTCACGGGCGGCGTCGCAATCCCGGCGTATCTGCTCCAGCAGGAGGGAGAAGTCCGGGAATCGCCGGGGGGAGCGCAGCCGGGTGTAGAGCCAGATCTCCAGCCTTTTGCCGTAAAGGTCGCCGTCGAAGTTGAGGATATGGGTCTCCACCGTCACCTCCGGGTCCCGGTCCACTGTGGGCCGCGCCCCGATGTTGGTCACCCCCTGGAGTTCCCGCCCCTCCAGCAGGACCCGGGTGAGATAGACCCCCACCGGGGGCAGAGGCGTTCCCGGCGGGAGTTCCAGGTTGGCGGTGGGCATCCCCACCAGCTTGCCGATGCCCCGGCCGTGGACGACGGTACCGGCAAGGCGGCAGGCGGCTTCATGGTCTGGTCGGCTGTTCATGAGTATCCTCCTTGTGATCGATCAGCCCCGCCTTGGACAGGGCCTTGGCCACCGGGGGACAGAGGAGAAAGATCCCCAGCCCGTTGAGCCCGGCCTTGAGGAGATTGAAGGGGAGAAAGGCGGGGAGCAGCAGCTTGGTCACCGCCTCCCGGGGGTAGCCCATGTAGTAGGGGGTGATGAGCCAGTTCCACAGCAGCATAGCTGCCACCATGGCGAACCCCCCGGCCAACAGCCCCAGGGCCAGCCCCCGACGGTTCCCCTTGCTCCGGGCCAGGAGGGCGGCAGGGAGGGCGAAGGAGCAGGTGGAGAGGATGTTCATCACGCAGCCCAGAAGGCCGGTGCTGCTGATGGTCACCATCTCCAGCAGCGACACCATCACCGAGACCCAAAGGGCGGCGGCGGGTCCCCACAGGATGCCCCCCAGGGCGATGATGATATCCTTTGGGTCGTACTTTAAAAATAATACCACAGGCACCCGCCCAAGGCAAACGGCGGCGTAGGCCATGGCGGAGAGGGTGGCGGTGATGGTGAGGGACCTGGTGCGGTTTATCATAGATATCTTCCTCCTGGTGGTTTTGTTGTTTTCATGATACCGCCAGGGGAGGGGGACCGCAAGGGATGGAGGGCATTTCGGAGGGTATTCGGAAAATCGGCGCCAGGGGCAATAAGTAATTGACACGGCGGGATAAGTGTGTTATAATGCCTTACGAAAAACAAAGCAGAACTGTGATTCGTTCTCACCTGCCCGTCCACAGCGGCACGAGGCATGGTCAATAGCTTTCCCGCCGGTCCCGGGGACTGGTGCGGGGGTATGGTCTATTGTGCGTGGGCGAGTCAAACCGTCCACGCTTTGTTATATCAAAAATTGGAGGTGCTTTGCAATAGCCACAAAAGAACTACAGATCAACGAGGAGATCCGGGACAAGGAAGTGCGCCTGATCGGAGAGGGCGGCGAGCAGCTGGGCATCGTCTCCACCAGGAACGCGATGGAAATGGCTCTGGAAAAAAACCTGGACCTTGTAAAGATCGCCCCGCAGGCAGCTCCTCCCGTTTGCCGCATCATGGACTATGGCAAATACCGCTTCGAGCAGGCCAAGCGAGATAAGGAAGCGAGGAAGAACCAGAAGGTCACCGAGATCAAGGAGATCCGGCTCTCCCTCAACATCGACACCCACGACTTTGAGACCAAGGTGGGCCACGCCAAGCGGTTCCTCACCAGCGGGGACAAGGTCAAGGTCTCCATCCGCTTCCGGGGCCGCGAGATGGCCCACGCCAACCTGGGCAACGACATCATGAAGCGTTTTGCCGAGGCCTGCGCGGAGTTTGGGAGCGTCGAAAGGGTCCCCAAGCTGGAGGGCCGCAGCATGATCATGTTCTTGAATGCGAAGCCCGCAAAGTAAACCAATCTAGGAGGAAATGAAAATGCCCAAGCTGAAAACTCATTCCGGTGCCAAAAAGCGCTTCAAGCTGACCAAAACGGGTAAGGTGAAACGGGCCAAGGCCTACAAGAGCCATCTGGCCAACGGCCACGGCAAGACCCCCAAGCGCAAGAGAGGCCTGCGCCAGGCTACCTACGCTGACAAGACCAACATGGCCGCCATCAAACTCCTGATGCCCTACAACTGAGCCAGGACCCAGCGGCATTCCATGGACCAAGAATATTCACCACAAGATGGAGGTAAATAACGATGGCTCGTGTAAAAAGAGCGATGATGACCCGGAAAAGAAGGAAAAAGGTGCTGAAGCTGGCCAAGGGCTACTTTGGGGCAAAGAGCACCCACTTTAAGATGGCCAAGCAGGCGGTGAAGAAGTCCGGCAACTACGCCTTCGCCGGCCGCAAGCAGAAGAAGCGTGACTTCCGCCGCCTGTGGATCACCCGCATCTCCGCCGCCGCCAAGCTTAACGGCATGAACTACTCCCAGTTTATGAACGGCCTGAAGAAGGCCGGCATCGCCCTCAACCGCAAGATGCTCTCCGAGATGGCGATCAACGATGCGGCGGCCTTCACCGCCCTGGTCGAACGGGCAAAGGCTGCGCTGTGACCCTGCCCCGGTTGACCCGGGCATCGAACAGTATGTAAAAACACGCCCGTGTCTGGCTTTGATACGGGTGTGTTTTGTTGCAACGAGGGATCGAGAAAAGGGGGGACGGAGAATGATCACATCCAGGGAGAACCCGCTGGTGAAGCGTTGCCGGCGTCTCCAGGCCAGCGCCAAGGCCCGCCGGGAGGAGGGGCTTTTCCTGGCCGAGGGCACCCGGCTCTGCCGGGAGGCGCTGGACAGCGGTCTGAGGACAGAGGTCATCCTGGCCACCCCGGAGGCCCTGGCCCGGGAACCCTGGCTGGGGGAGCGGGGAGAGGTGCTGGAGATCACCCCGGAGGTCGCCGCCGCCATCGCCGACACCAAGAGCCCCCAGGGGGTGTTCTGTCTCTGCGCCATCCCAGAGGAGCCCCTTTTCGCCATCCGGCCGGAGGGGCGGTACCTGCTGCTGGACGGGCTCCAGGACCCGGGCAATCTGGGCACCATCATCCGGGGAGCGGAGGCCTTTGGCGTCACCGCCCTGGTGCTGGGCCAGGGATGCCCCGACCGGTTCTCCCCTAAGGTGCTCCGCAGCACCATGGGCGGCGTTTTCCGGCTGCCGGTGTTCCGCTCCGGTGACCTGCCCGGCACCATCCGGCAGATGAGGGAGGCGGGGCTCACCGTCTGGGCCGCCATGCTGGACCCCGGCGCCCGGCCCATCCGGCAGCTGCCGGAGGAAGGGGGGCTGGGGGTGGTCATCGGCAACGAGGGCAGCGGTGTTTCCCGGGCGGCGGCCGGCGCCTGTGACGGGGCGGTGTATATCCCCATCGCCCCCCGGACCGAATCCCTCAACGCCGCCGTCGCCGCCACCGTCATCATGTGGGAGATGAGCGGCAGGGAGAGGGGGGTGGGGAATGGAAGCTAAGCTCCCCTGGCTCCGCTTCCAGCGGGCCTTCGGCTACGGCACCACCCGGTCCCAGAAGCTGCTCACCCGCTTCGGCCACCCATCCGCCATCTTTGAAAAGCCGTTGAGCCAGTTGGCCAGAAGCGGCATCTTTACCCCGGTGGAGATGCGCAATCTGGCCGAAGCCGCCACCGAGGAGGCGGCCCGGCGGATATTGGACTTCTGCGCCGACTACGGCTGCGATATCCTCACCCCCGACGACCCAGAGTACCCCCAGCGGCTGCGGGAGATATACGGCTATCCGGCGGTGCTCTATGTCCGGGGCAGCCTGGAGGGGCTGGACGAAACGCTGGCCATCGCCATGGTGGGGACACGGAACATCACCGACTATGGCCTTCGGGCCGCCAACACCATCACCCGGGAGTTGGCGGAAAAAGGGGTGGCCATCGTCAGCGGCCTTGCCCGGGGCATCGACACCGCCTGTCACACCGCCGCCCTCAAGGCCGGGGGCCGGACCATCGCGGTGCTGGGCTGCGGCATCGACGTGGTCTACCCGCCGGAAAACGCCCAGCTGGAGGAATTGATCGTCCGGTACGGCGGGGCGGTGGTCACCGAGTTCCCGCCGGGGGAACAGCCGGTGCGGTTCCATTTCCCCATCCGCAACCGGGTCATCTCCGGTCTCAGCAACGGGGTCGTGGTGGTGGAGGGGACCCGGCGCAGCGGCTCCCTCATCACCGCCAGCCACGCCTTTGCCCAGAACCGGGATGTGTTCGCGGTGCCGGGGAGCATCTTTTCCTCCGCGTCCTCCGGTCCCAACTACCTGCTGAGCCAGAACGCCAAGGCGGTGGAGAGCGCCGAAAGCATCCTGGAGGAGTACGAATGCCTCATCCAGTGGGAGCCCAGGCAGGAGGAGGAAGAGGGGAGAGAAAAAATAATTTCTCGAAAACTCCCTTCTTCGTTTGAAGAATCGGAAAAAAACGGTTATAATGATGGACGGCGGTCCCAGAAAGCGGACCGCCCCGCCCGGGAGGAGCTCCCCGCCCAGCAGCCGCTGCCCGCATACCTCAGCGAGACACAGCAGAAGGTCTATAGCCTGCTGGCGGAGGGAGGGGTGCAGACCGCCGACTACATAGTGGCGCAGAGTGGCCTGCCCATCGCCCAGGTGCTGGCGGCGCTGACCCAGATGGAGATCTTCGGGCTGGTGCGGACCCACTCGGGAAGGCGCTTTTCCCTATAGATGGCAAAAGTATTATCAAAATAGGTGGTAAAGGAAGAAATGTCAAAGCTGGTCATTGTGGAGTCGCCCGCCAAGGCGACGACGATCCAAAAGTATCTGGGGGACGATTACGAGGTCATGGCCTCCATGGGGCACATCCGGGACCTTCCCAAAAGCAAGCTGGGGGTGGACGTGGACCACGACTTTGCCCCGGTGTACGAGAACATCAAGGGGAAGGAGGACCTGATCAAAAAGCTGCGGGCCGCCGCCAAAAAGAGCGACGAGATCCTGTTGGCCACCGACCCGGACCGGGAAGGGGAGGCCATCTCCTGGCACCTGGCCGAACTGCTGGGGGTGGATATCAGCAGGGAGAACCGGGTCACCTTCACCGAGATCACCAAAAACGGGGTGAAGAACGGCATCGACAACCCCCGCAGGATCGACATGCAGCTGGTGGACGCCCAGCAGGCCCGGCGGGTGCTGGACCGCATCGTGGGCTACAAGATCAGTCCCTTCCTCTGGCGGAAGATCCGCAAGGGCCTTTCCGCCGGGCGGGTCCAGTCGGTGGCGGTGCGGATGGTGGTGGACCGGGAGGAGGAGATCCGGGCCTTTAAGCCGGAGGAATACTGGTCCATCGACGCCATGGTGGCAAAGCAGCAGGGGAAGGCGGCGGAAAAGAAGCCCTTCCCCGCCAAATACCACGGGGTGGAGGGCAAAAAGGCCGCCATCAAAAACCAGGAGCAGGCCAAGGCCATCCTGGAGGAGGTGCGCTCCGCCCCCTTTGTGGTCTCCGGCATCAAAAAGGGGGTGCGGCGCCGTTCCCCGGCCCCGCCCTTCATCACCTCCACCCTCCAGCAGGACGCCTCCCGGCGGCTGGGCTTCCAGGCCAAGCGCACCATGAAGGTGGCCCAGGAACTATACGAGGGCGTCAACATCGACGGCCTGGGGGCGGTGGGTCTCATCACCTACATGCGTACCGATTCGCTGCGCATCGCCGGGGAGGCGTTGGCTGACGCCACCAAGTTTATCCGCCAGACCTTCGGGGACAGCTACGCCCTGCCCAAGCCCCGGACCTTCAAGACCAAGAAGAACGCCCAGGACGCCCACGAGGCCATCCGGCCCACCATGATCGAACTGGCCCCCGCCAAGGTGAAGGCCAATCTCACCTCTGACCAGTACAAACTTTACAAGCTGATCTGGGAGCGGTTCATCGCCAGCCAGATGGCAAACGCCCTGCTGGACACCGTCTCGGTGGATATCTCCGCCGGAAAACACAGCTTTAAAGCCTCTGGATTCTCTGTAAAGTTCGATGGCTTTACGGCGCTTTACGTGGAATCCACCGACAACGACGAGGAGAACGGCACCCGCCTTCCTCCCCTGGAGGAGGGGGAGACGCTGGCGGTGGCGGAACTCACCCCCAATCAGCACTTCACCCAGCCCCCGCCACGGTATACCGAGGCTTCTCTCATCAAGGAACTGGAGGAGAACGGCATCGGCCGCCCCAGCACCTACGCCCCCACCCTCACTACCATCCAGCAGCGGGGCTATGTGGAGCGGGAGCAGAAGGCGTTAAAGCCCACCGCCCTGGGCGAGGTCACCACCAAGCTGATGAAGGAGCAGTTCAAGGACATCGTGGACCTGGACTTCACCGCCGGGATGGAGCAGCGGCTGGACGAGGTGGAGGATGGCAGCATCAAGTGGGAAGGGGTCATCTCCAGCTTCTACAAGGATTTTGACACCACCCTGAAGGAAGCGGAAAAGAATATGGAGGGCACCCGGATGAAGGTGCCGGACGAGGAGACCGACGTGGTCTGCGAACTCTGCGGCCGCAAAATGGTCATCAAGCACGGGCGGTTCGGCAAGTTCCTGGCCTGCCCCGGCTTCCCCGAGTGCCGCAACACCAAAAAGCTGGTCCAGGAGACCCCCGGTGTCTGTCCCGTCTGCGGCCAGAAGATCGTGGCCAAAAAGACCAAGACCGGCCGTACCTTCTACGGCTGCTCCGGCTATCCGGGCTGCACCTTTATGACCTGGGACACCCCCATCGAGGACCGCTGCCCCAAGTGCGGCTCCACCCTGTTCCGCACCAACGGCCGGTTCAAGAAGATACACTGCCTCAAGGAGGGGTGCGGCTTTGAAAAGAGCGCCCCCGCCAAGAAGAAGGAGAGCGACGGCGATGCGTGACGCTACCGTCATCGGCGGCGGCCTTGCGGGGTGCGAGGCCGCATGGGCCCTGGCAAACGCCGGCCACCGGGTCACCCTCTACGAGATGAAGCCGGAGAAATACTCCCCAGCCCACAAAAGCCCCGGCCTGGCGGAGTTGGTCTGCTCCAACTCCTTTAAGTCTACCCGCCCCATCTCGGCGGCGGGGCTCCTAAAGGAGGAAATGGCTCTGTTGGGCTCCCTGACCCTGGAGGCCGCCAAGGAGACGGCGGTCTCGGCGGGCGGGGCGCTGGCGGTGGACCGGGACCTTTTTTCCGCCGCCGTCACCCGGCGGGTGCTGGCCCATCCGGGGATCCGGGTGGTCACCGGCCAGGAGGTGACCCAGGTCCCGGGGGAGGACGCCGTGGTGGCCACCGGCCCCCTTACCTCCCCGGCCATGTCCAACGCCATCGGGGCGCTGTGCGGGGAACGGTACCTGAGTTTTTACGACGCCTCCGCCCCCATCGTGGAGTACGACACCATCGACCACGAAAGGACCTTCTTCGCCACCCGGTACGGTCGGGGGGAGGCGGACTATATCAATTGCCCCTTCTCCCAGCCGGAGTATGATGCCTTCTATGACGCCCTTGTCTCCGCCCGGTCGGTGGAGTTAAAGCCCTTTGAGCGGGAGTATTTCAAGGTCTACGAAGGATGTATGCCCATCGAGGTGATGGCGGCCCGAGGGCGGGATACCCTGCGGTTCGGTCCCATGCGGCCGGTGGGCATCCAGGTGCCCTGGACCGGCCACCGGCCCTGGGCCAACATCCAGCTGCGCAAGGACAACGCTGGGGGCACCCTCTATAATATCGTGGGGTTCCAGACCAACCTCACCTTCCCGGAGCAGCAGCGGGTGTTCCGCATGATACCGGGGCTCCAGAACGCCCGGTTCGCCCGGTACGGGGTGATGCACCGGAACACCTTCCTGGATTCCCCCCGGCTGCTGGACGGCTGCTTTGGGTTAAAGGGCCGGGAGAGCCTTTTCTTCGCCGGGCAGCTGACCGGGGTGGAGGGGTATATGGAATCCGCCGCCAGCGGCATCGTGGCGGGGCGGGCCCTGGCCCGGCGGCTGGCGGGGAAGGAACCCCGGCCGCTGCCGGTGGACACCATGCTGGGGGCCTTATGCCATTACATCAGCGACCCCACCGTAACCGACTTCCAGCCCATGGGCAGCAATATGGGCATCCTGCCCCCCCTGGCGGAGCGGGAGCGCAACAAGGAACTGCGGTACACCAAAATGGCGGAGCGGGCCATCTCCTCGCTGCGGCGGTATTTGGAGGAAGAATCGGTATGAATATCACCATCAACACCTTTGAGGACAAGGAGCTGATCGGGCAGCTTTTTGAGCAGATATTTCCCGGCTTTGGGGAAGGAGGAAAAAGCATGAAGATCATCATCGACGCCTTTGGGGGGGATAACGCCCCCGCCGCGGTGCTGGAGGGCTGCGCCCAGGCGGTGCGGGAGCTGGGGGCCAGCCTCGTCCTCACCGGGGACGAGGAGAAGATACGGGCGGTGGCGAAGGAGAAGAACATCGACCTCACCGGGATGGAGATCGCCCACGCCCCCACCGTCATCCCCGTCTGTGAGGAACCCACCCAGATCCTCAAGAAATATAAGGA
The DNA here is from genome assembly GCA_910585525.1 of uncultured Angelakisella sp. Classification (GTDB taxonomy): domain Bacteria; phylum Bacillota; class Clostridia; order Oscillospirales; family Ruminococcaceae; genus Angelakisella. The sequence goes on along the minus strand of CAJUFR010000013.1, from coordinate 36,515 downwards.
TTGCTCCATGGCCAAGGGCTTCCAGATGCTGGCCGCCGGGGAAGGGGACGCCTTCATCACCGCCGGCAGCACCGGGGCCATGGTGGTGGGCGCCACCATGATCGTCAAGCGGATCAAGGGGGTGAAGCGCGCCGCCATCGGCACCGTCATCCCCAACGCCAAGGGGCACTATATGCTGCTGGATTCCGGGGCCAACCAGGAGTGCCGCCCGGAGATGCTGCGGCAGTTCGGGGTGATGGGCTCGGTGTATATGGAGCGCATCATGAACGTCCCCAGTCCCCGGGTGGGGCTGGTGAACATCGGCACCGAGGACAGCAAGGGCACCGACCTCCAGGTGGAGGCCAACAAACTTCTCCGCCAGGCGGGGGTGAACTACGTGGGCAACGTGGAGGCCCGGGAGATCCCCCTGGGGGGCTGCGATGTGGCGGTGGCTGACGGCTTCACCGGCAACGTGGTGCTGAAACTCACCGAGGGGCTGGCCAAGATGTTCTCCGGGGAGTTGAAGGGGATGTTCCTCTCCTCCCTGGGCACCAAGATAGGGGCGCTGCTGCTTTCGGGGCAGGTAAAGGCCTTTAAAAAGAAGCTGGACGCCAGCGAGGTGGGGGGCGCCCTGCTGCTGGGCATCCGCCGCCCGGTGATCAAGGCCCACGGCAATTCCGACGGCAAGGCGTTTAAAAACGCCATCCGCCAGGCGATGCTCTGCTGCCAGAACCATGTGGTGGAGGAGATCGCCCAGAGCCTGAAGACCATCGTGGAGGATGAGGATAGATGACACTGGAAGAACGCATCGGCTACCGGTTCCGGGACCAAAAATACCTGCGAAGGGCGCTGACCCACTCCTCCTTCTCCAACGAATCCCGGGACAAGCCGGAGAGCAACGAGCGGATGGAGTTTTTGGGGGACGCCGTGCTCTCCCTGGTGGTCTCCAACTACATCTTCCACCGGTTCCACCTGGACGAGGGGGACCTGACCAAGATCAGGGCCTCCATCGTCTGCGAACGGTCCCTTTTCCGCTTCGCCCAGGAGATCGACCTGGGGAGCGAGCTCTATCTGGGCCGGGGGGAGGAGCAGATGGGCGGGCGCAACCGTCCCTCCATCGTCTCCGACGCCTTTGAGGCTTTGATCGCCGCCATCTTCCTGGATGGGGGGCTGGAGCCCGCCGGGCAGTTCGTCCTCCGGTTCGTCCGGGAGGAACTGGACACCGCCGGGGAGCAGCGGGGGACCTTTGTGGATTATAAGACCATGCTCCAGGAGATCATCCAGAAGAACCCGGAGGAGAAGGTCACCTACGTGCTGGTGGGGGAGAACGGCCCGGACCACGACAAGCATTTCGCGGTGGAGGTGCGGCTCAACAGCAACGTCATCGGCCGGGGGGAGTCCCGGAGCAAGAAGGGTGCCGAGCAGCTGGCCGCCAAGGAGGCGCTGGAGCTGATGGGGGAATGAGGGGGCGGAAAACGCCCCGTCACGCCACCCTGCCGGTCTTTGTCCCCCATGTGGGATGCCGGCGGCGGTGCAGCTTCTGCGACCAGAGCGCCATCTCCGGGGCGGCTCGGATGCCGTCGCCGGAGGAGGTGGAGACCCTCTGCCGGGAGGGCCTTGACGGCCTTTCCCCCCGATACCCGAAGCTGGAGGTGGCCTTTTTCGGCGGCAGCTTTACCGCCATTCCCCGGGAAAAGATGCTGGCCCTGCTAAAGGCGGTGCAGCCCTTCCGGGGGCACCCGGCCTTCGGGGGGATACGGGTCTCCACCCGGCCGGACGCCATCGACGGGAAGACCCTGGATATCCTGTGGGAAAACGGGGTCCGGGCCATCGAACTGGGGGCCCAGTCCCTGGTGGACCAGGTGCTGGAGGCCAACGGACGGGGGCACACGGCGGAGCAGGTGCGCCAGGCCGCCATGCTGGTGCGGCAGGCGGGATTCGAACTGGGGCTACAGATGATGACCGGCCTTTACCAAAGCAGCCCGGAGCGGGACCGGGAAACGGGGCTGGGCATCGCCGCGCTGGCCCCGGACACGGTGCGTGTCTACCCCACGGTGGTGCTGCCCGGGACCGGGCTGGCCCGGCTGCTGGAGCAGGGGAGATACGCCCCGCCGGGGCTGCCGGAGACGGTGGAACTCTGCGCCCGGCTGCTGGAACTGTTTGAAGGAAAGGGCATCCGGGTCATCCGGTTGGGGCTCCACGCCGAAGACGGGCTGGGGGAAAAGGCCCTGGCTGGGTGCTTTCACCCCGCGTTGGGGGAGTTGTGCCGTGGCTTTTTATTGCGGCAGCGCATCCGGGAACGGCTGGCGGAGGGCCCGCCGGACCCCGCCCCGGTGGTGCTGGTGCCGCCCCGGCTGCTGTCCCAGGCCCTGGGGCAGCGGCGGCAGGGGCTTTTGGACCTGCGGCAGGACCGGCCCGGGCTCGTCATCCGCCCGGCACCGGAGATGGAGGAGGATATTCTGATATTGTACCAGAGTAAAGAGACAAAGGAGGTGTTCTGATGCGGCTTCGGGGGATCGAACTATACGGCTTCAAGTCCTTTGCCGACCGCACCAAACTCACCTTCGATGACGGCATCACCGCGGTGGTGGGGCCCAACGGCAGCGGCAAGAGCAACATCAGCGACGCCATCAAGTGGGTGTTCGGGGAGCAGTCCAGCAAGTCCCTCCGGGGGACCAAAATGGAGGACGTCATCTTTGGCGGCACCAAAAACCGCAATCCCCTGGGCTACACCTGGGTGTCGCTGTTTATCGACAACAGCGACCGCAGTATCCCGGTGGAGAGCGACGAGGTGATCATCACCCGGAAGCTGTACCGCAGCGGGGAGAGCGAGTACCGCATCAACAACAGCCTGGTGCGGCTGCGGGATATCCATGAGATATTCATGGACACCGGCCTTGGCCGGGACGGCTATTCCATCATCGAACAGGGAAAGATCGGGGATATCGTGGGGGCCAAAAGCACCCAGCGGCGGGAGATCTTTGAGGAAGCCGCCGGCATCTCCAAATACCGCTACCGCAAGGGGGAGGCGGAGCGCCGCCTGGCCCAGGCGGAGGATAATCTGGTGCGTCTCCGGGACATCATGGGGGAATTGGAGGGCCGTGTAGGACCGCTCAAGACCCAGTCGGAGAAGGCCCAGCAGTTCCTGGTGCTGGCCGAGGAGAAAAAGACGCTGGAACTCTCCCTCTGGCTGGAGCGGCTGGACAAGTTGAGCCGGGACCTTCACGCCCAGGAGGACAAGATACTGGTCTGCAAAAACGACCGGGGCAGCATCCAGGCCCGTCTGGACCAGCTGGAGGAGGAGATCGGAAGCCTTTACCTCCAGATGCAGCAGGCCGCGGTCTATATCGACGAGAAGCGGCAGCAGATCAAAAGCATCGAGGAAGCGGTGGCCGACGCCCGGACCGAGATGGCCGTCAAGGAAAACGACATGGTACATAACCGTGCCAGCATCCAGGCCCTGGAAAAGCGGCTGGCCGACAGCGCCAGCGACCGGGAGACGCTGGAGGTCCGCATCAAGGAGGCCCGGGACCAGGCCGCCGGACACAGCGGGGAAGTAGAAGCCGCCCGGGCGGAAGTGACGCTGCTGCAAAAGCAGCTGGGGGAGGACAAGGAGGAGCAGGAACGTCTCACCGCCGCCCTCTCCTCCCTGGGGCTGCAGCGGGAGGCGCTGCAGCAGGACATCGGCAGCGCCAAGGTGTCCAGCGAGACCTCCGCCACCCTGGTGGAGGAGACGGTGGCCCGTCTGGAGGGGCTGCGGGAGCAGGCCAAGCAGAAGGACCAGCGCCTTACCCAGCTGCGCCAGGAGGAGAAGGACTGCAAAGCCTTTGTGGAGCAGCTTACCGAGCGGCTGGAGGGGCTTTCCAATACCAAAAACGGATACCTTTACAAGCAGAAGGGCAAAGCGGACAAGCTGAGCCAGCTGGAGGAGCAGCAGCGATCCCTGGAACGCTCCATGGGGGAGCGGGTGCAGCGCGCCCAGCTGCTTTCCGATATGGAAAAGAACCTGGAGGGGTTCCAGAACAGTGTCAAGACGGTGATGAAGCACGCCGCCGCCGGCTCCCTCCGGGGGGTGGTGGGGCCTGTCTCCGACCTGATCCGGGTGGAAAAGGAGTACGCCACCGCCGTGGAGATCGCCATGGGGGCCGCCATGCAGAACATCGTGGTGGAGGACGAGGGGGTGGCCAAGCGGGCCATCCGCCTGCTGGTGGACGCCAAGGCGGGGCGCTGCACCTTCCTGCCGCTGACGGCGGTACAGGGGCGGCTCCTTACCGAGCAGGGGCTGGAAAACTGCTCCGGCTACCGGGGCATCGCCTCGGAACTGGCTGCCTGCGACAGCCGGTACACCGCCATCGTCCGCAGCATCCTGGGGCGCACCGTCATCGTGGAGGATATGGACGCCGCCATCGCCATGGCCAAGCGGTACAGCCACCGCTTCCGCATCGTCACCCTGGACGGCCAGGTGGTCAACGCCGGGGGCTCCATGACCGGCGGCTATGTGGGGAAAAACGCCAGTATCCTCAGCCGCCGCAGCGAGATCGAACGGCTGCAAAAGGAGGCCAAGGAACTGTCCGCCAGGTCCAAAGAACTGGAAGGACAGCTTGCCACCCTCCGCCAGGAGGTGGCCTCCATCAACGCCCTGGTGGAAGGGGTGGACGCCGAGGCCCGCACTGCCGGGGAGGACCTGGCGGGGGCCAACGCCGAACTCCGCCGCCTGGCCATCAGCGTCAAGGAGGCGGAGGACCTGGGGGAGGAGGCGCTGCGGGAATTTGACGCCCTCACCGCCCGGGTGGAGGAACTCCGCAACCAGGGGCTGTCCTCGGCGGAGTTGGTGGAACGCCTTACCGCCAGCCTGGCGGAACTGGACGCCGAGATGCAGAAAGCGGCAGAAAACCAGGGGAAAATTACTGAAAAGGTAAATGGCTTTACAGAGGATATCTCCCAAAAACAGATCGCCTTGGCCACCATGGAGAAGGACCAGCAGGCCATGGAGTTGGCTCTCCAGAATCTGCTGGAGTCCCAGGAGGGGAGCCGGGCCCAGCTGGAGGAACACCGGGCCGAGATCGCCCGGCTCCAGGCCGCCAACACCGCCCTGGCCGCCCAGGTGGAGGAGATCTCCGCCACCGCCGCCGGGAGCCGGGAGCGGATACAGGGGCTGGACGGGGAGATCGCCCAAAAGACCCGGGAGCGGGACCAGTGCGACGCCCGTGTCACCCAGCTGCGCCAGGAGGAGAAGGGGGCCAACAGCCAGATGGGTTCCCTCTCCGGGGAACTGGCCCGGCTGGAGGAGCAGCACACCGCCATGGCCGGGGAGAGCGACAACATCATCGCCAAGATGTGGGACGAGTACGAGTTGACCAAAAGCGACGCCGCTGCCCTGGCCATCCCCCTGGAGGACCTCCAGGCGGCCCAGCGACGGCTGGGGGAACTGAAAAACAAGATACGGGGCCTTGGCACCGTCAACCTGGCCGCCATCGAGGAGTACAAGGAGGTGGCGGAGCGGTACCTCTTCTACAAGACCCAGATCGAGGACGTGGAGCATTCCAAGGAGGAACTGGGCAAACTCATCGGGGAACTTTCCGCCGAGATGTGCCGCATCTTCCTGGAGAAGTTCGCCGCCATCAACCAGCACTTCGGCGTCATCTTCACCGAGTTGTTCGGCGGCGGCAGGGGGGAACTGAAACTCACCGACCCCTCCATGCCCCTGGAGACCGGCATCGATATCTTTGTCCAGCCCTCGGGCAAGATGGTGGGCATCTCCCTCCTTTCCGGCGGGGAGAAGGCGCTGGTGGCCATCTGCATCTACTTCGCCATCCTCAAGGTGAACCCCGCCCCCTTTGTCCTGATCGACGAGATCGAGGCGGCGCTGGACGATGTCAACGTCAGCCGGTTCGCCGCCTACATGCGGCGGATGACCGACCGGAGCCAGTTTATCGCCATCACCCACCGCCGGGGCACCATGGAGGGGGCCGACGTCCTCTACGGCGTCACCATGGAGGAGGAAGGGGTCAGCAAGCTGCTGAAGCTGGACATCGGGGAACTGGAGAGCAAACTGGACTTTAAGACCACTTGATCAAGAAACAAGAGAGGGGAAACGCCCATGGGATTTTTGGATTTTCTCACACGGGGACTGAAGAAGACACGGAGCAACCTGGTGGTCCAGGTGGACGGCATCTCCGGCAAGCTGACCCCGGAGGCGCTGGAGGAGTTGGAGGAGATACTCATCCTGGCCGACGTGGGGGTGCGCACCGCCGGGCGGGTCTGTTCCGACCTGGCCGCCCGGGTGGGCCGCCGTTCCCTGGGGCCCGGGGAATTGCGCCGGGAACTGCGGGAGGTGTTGGTGGAACTCCTTTCCCCCGACCAGGGGCTGGAATTGGAGAACAAGCCCGCCATCATCCTCATGGTGGGGGTGAACGGGGTGGGTAAGACCACCACCATCGGCAAGCTGGCCAACCATTTGATGCAGCAGGGCCGGACGGTGCTGCTGGGGGCCGCCGACACCTTCCGGGCTGCCGCCGCCGAACAGCTGACGGTGTGGGCGGAGCGGTGCGGGGCCCAGATCATCTGCCACCAGGAGGGGGCCGACCCCGCCGCCGTGGTGTTCGATTCCATCTCCGCCGGGAAGGCCCGGGGGGTGGATGTCATCATCTGCGACACCGCCGGACGGCTGCACAACAAAAAGAACCTGATGGACGAACTGGCCAAGATGGATCGTGTCATCACCCGGGAGGCCCCGGACAGCAGCCGGGAGGTGTTGCTGGTGCTGGACGCCACCACCGGCCAGAACGGCCTGAACCAGGCCCGGGAGTTTGCCGCCGCCTGCGGGGTCACCGGCGTGGTGCTCACCAAGCTGGACGGCACCGCCAAGGGCGGCGTGGTGGTGGGCATCCGGGACCAGCTGGGGTTGCCCATCAAATTCGTGGGGGTGGGGGAGCAGGTGGACGACCTGCGGCCCTTCTCCGCCCGGGACTACGCCACGGCGCTGTTGTTTGAGGAAGGGGAGGAGCCGGAGGAATGAAGGTCATCGTCGCAACCAAAAATCAGCATAAACTCACCGAGTTTTCCCGTATCCTGGGGCCGCTGGGCTACCAGCTGGTGAGCCAGGGGGAGGTTTGCCCCGATATCGAGGTGGAGGAGGACGGGGACACCTTCCTGGAGAACGCCAGGAAAAAGGCGGTGGAGATCTTCCGCCGCACCGGCATCCCCACCATCGCCGACGATTCCGGCCTCTGTGTCGATGCCCTGGGGGGCGCCCCGGGGGTCCATTCGGCGCGGTACGCCGACGATGAGGGGGAGGGCCACAACGACGCCGCCAACAACCGCAAGCTGCTGCGGGAGTTAAAAGATGTCCCGGCGGAACAGCGCACCGCCCGCTTCGTTTCCGCCATCTCCTTTGTGCTGGGGGAGGGGGACGTGGTGGAATGCGAGGGGACCTGCGAGGGGACCATCGGCTTCCAGTCCCTGGGGGACAACGGCTTCGGCTACGACCCCCTCTTCCTGGTGGAAGGGGGCAGCTTCGCCTCCATCCCCGGGGAGGAGAAGGACCGTATCAGCCACCGGGGCAACGCCCTGCGGAAACTCCAGGTCCTGCTGGAGGAGAGAAAGTAAGAACCTGTATTCATAAAAGGAGAGATATTTTGCTGACTTCCAAACAACGGGCGGCGCTGAAGAGCATCGCCGCCAACACCGAGACCATCCTCCAGGTGGGGAAGGGGGGCATCGGGGACCAGCTGGTGAAGCAGGTGGACGACGCCCTCGCCGCCCGGGAGTTGATCAAACTCCACGTGCTGGAATCCGCCCCGGAGGAGCCGGGGGAACTGGCCCAGGCCCTGGCCGGCGCCACCGGCAGCCAGGTGGTGCAGGTCATCGGCCGCCGGCTGGTGCTCTACCGCAAAAACCCAAAGAAGCCGGTCATCGTGCTGGACTGACAGAGAGTGTGTGTTTCGAGGGGTAGGACGATATGTCGCAAACGGTACTTTACGGGGGGACCTTTAACCCCATCCATCGGGGACACCTGGATATCTGCGTCCGGGCACGGCAGGCGGTGGACGCCCGGCGGGTGCTGCTGATGCCGGCGGCCCAGCCGCCCCACAAATCCGCCGGGTGGCTGGCCCCGGACCAGGACAGACTGGCCATGTGCGCTTTGGCGGCCCGGGAATATGATCTTATCCAGGTGGACGACTGGGAGATACGCCGGGGGGGCCGCAGCTACACGGTGGACACCCTGGGCCACCTGGCGGCGGTCTTTCCCGAGGAGGAACTTTGGCTGCTCATCGGCACCGATATGTTCCTCACCTTCACCCAGTGGCACCGGTGGGAGGAGATCGGCAAGATGGCTTCCCTCCTGGTGGCCTCCCGGGAGGAGGGGGACCGGGAGCGGCTGCTGGACCAGCAGCAAAAGCTGGCGGAGCGGGGCGTCCGGTCCCGGCTGCTGCAAAACCCGCCCATGCCCATGTCCAGCACCCAGATACGGGAGGAACTGCGCCGTGACGGGACTACCGGGAAGGTCTGCCCCCAGGTGCTGGACTACATCCGGGAAAAGGAACTCTACCTCCACCCGCCGGAGGAACTGGACTACCTGCGCCGGTACATCCGCCCCCTGATGACCGATTACCGCTACCGCCACTCCCTGGGGGTGGAGAAGCAGGCGGTGAAGATGGCCCGGCGGTTCGGCGCCGACCAGCAGAAGGCGGCGCTGGCCGGCATCCTCCACGATGTCTGCAAGGATATGCCCAAGGGGGCTTTGTTGCAAAACATCCTGGAATCTGGTATAATAAACGGGATAGATTTTAAGGCTTCTCCCCAGCTGATCCACAGCTACGCCGGGGCGCTGTACCTCCAGTCCCACATGGATATCCACGACCTGGAGGTCATCGAGGCGGTGCGGTACCACACCACCGCCCGGGCGGGGATGAGTTTGCTGGAGACGGTGGTCTATCTGGCGGACCTGACCTCGGAGGACCGGGAGTACCCCGACGTGGGGGAGATGCGCCGCCTTTGCGATACCGACCTGAGAAAGGCCATGATCCATGCCCTGACCCACACGGTGAAGGAACTGACCAGAAAGCAAAAGCCCATCTGCCCAGATACCCTGGGGGCCTGCAAAGAATACGGTGTAACGATACCGACCATGAACGGAGGGGTCTTATGAATTCCGAAGAATTGGCAAGCAAGATCGTGAAGATACTGGACAGCAAAAAGGGGATGGATATCGCCGGCATCGATATCCGGCAGCTGACCACCATCGGGGACTATTTCATCCTGGTCACCGGCACCAGCAGCCCCCACGTCAAGGCCCTGGCCGAGGAGGTGGAGGACACCCTGTCCAAGGAGGGCATCGAGCCCCGGCGCATCGAAGGGGCCCAGTCCGCCGTCTGGATCCTGATGGACTACCAGGACGTCATCCTCCATGTCTTTACCAAGGAGACCCGGGAGTTCTACAACATGGAGCGGCTGTGGGCCGACGCCCCCCGGATGGACCTGACCGGCCTGGTCACCGAGGAATGAGCAAAAACAAAGGATGACCAATACGAATATGATAAGAGGGTGTGACTTTTGAAGTACGATTTTTCGGCCATCGAGGCAAAATGGCAGCAGAAATGGGACCAGGACAAGAGTTTTGCCGCCACTGATGACTACACAAAGCCCAAATACTTTGCCCTGGTGGAGTTCCCGTACCCTTCCGGCCAGGGGCTCCATGTGGGCCATCCCCGGTCCTACACCGCCCTGGACATCGTGGCCCGGAAGCGGCGGCTCCAGGGGTACAACGTGCTGTATCCCATGGGCTGGGACGCCTTCGGCCTGCCCGCCGAAAACTACGCCATCAAAAACCACGTCCATCCCGCCGAGTTCACCCGGAAGAACGTGGCCCACTTCAAGGCCCAGCTGAGAGCCCTTGGCCTCTCCTTCGACTGGGACCGGGAGATCAACACCACCGACCCGGATTACTACAAGTGGACCCAGTGGATCTTCCTCCAGCTGTTCAAAAAGGGCCTGGCCTACAAAAAGGAGATGTCGGTGAACTGGTGCACCTCCTGCAAATGCGTCCTGGCCAATGAAGAGGTGGTGGAAGGGGTCTGCGAGCGGTGCGGCAGCGCCGTGGTCCGCCGGGACAAGAGCCAGTGGATGCTGAAGATCACCGAATACGCCCAGCGGCTCATCGACGACCTGGACCAGCTGGATTACATCGAGCGGGTGAAGATACAGCAGAAGAACTGGATCGGCCGTTCTACCGGCGCGGAGGTCACCTTCAAGGCCACCACCGGGGAGGATATCGTGGTGTTCACCACCCGGCCGGACACCCTCTTCGGCGCCACCTACATGGTCCTTTCCCCGGAGCATGAACTGGTGAAGAAGTGGCTCCCAACCCTGGGCAACCGGGAGGAGGTGGAGGCTTACCAGCAGGCCGCCGCCGCCAAAAGCGACCTGGAGCGCACCGAACTGAACAAGGACAAGACCGGCGTCTGCCTGGACGGGGTGAAGGGCGTCAACCCGGTGAACGGCACGGAGGTCCCCATCTTTATCTCCGACTACGTCCTCTCCACCTACGGCACCGGGGCCATCATGGCGGTGCCCGCCCACGACGAGCGGGACTGGGAGTTTGCCAAGAAATTCGGCCTGCCCATCATCGAGGTGGTGAAGGGCGGCGATGTACAGGCGGCTGCCTTTACGGATTGCGCCACCGGCATCATGGTCAATTCCGGTATGCTGGACGGGCTGACGGTGGAGGAGGCCAAAGAGAGGATCATCGCCTGGCTGTCCGAGAACGGCAAGGGCCAGCCCAAGGTGAACTATAAGCTGCGGGACTGGGTCTTTTCCCGCCAGCGGTATTGGGGGGAGCCCATCCCCATGGTGTGGTGCGACAAATGCGGCTGGCAGCCCCTGCCGGAGGACCAGCTGCCCCTGCTGCTCCCCGATGTGGAAAGCTATGAGCCCACCGACGACGGGGAAAGCCCCCTGAGCAAGATCACCGATTGGGTGAACACCACCTGTCCCTGCTGCGGCGGCCCCGGGAAAAGGGAGACCGACACCATGCCCCAGTGGGCCGGGTCCTCCTGGTACTTTATGCGGTACTGCGACCCCCACAACGACAAGGCCCTGGCCAGCAAGGAGGCGCTGGACTACTGGATGCCGGTGGACTGGTACAACGGCGGGATGGAGCACACCACCCTGCACCTGCTGTACAGCCGGTTCTGGCACAAGTTCCTCTACGATATCGGGGTGGTCCACACCCCGGAGCCCTACGCCAAGCGCACCAGCCACGGCATGATCCTGGGGGAGAACGGGGAGAAGATGAGCAAATCCCGGGGCAACGTGGTGAACCCTGACGATATCATCCGGGACTATGGCGCCGACACCATGCGCCTTTACGAGATGTTCATCGGCGACTTTGAAAAGACCGCCCCCTGGAGCCCCAAGTCCATCAAGGGCTGCAAACGCTTTTTGGAGCGGGTCTGGGGCCTTATGGATATCATGACCCCGGAGGAGGAGTATTCCCCGGAACTGGCCAGCGCCTTCCACAAGCTGGTGCGGAAGGTGGGGGAGGACGTGGAGAACCTGAAGTTCAACACCGCCATCGCCGCCATGATGACCAAAGGGGAACTGCGGACCTTCATCACCCTTCTGAACCCCTTTGCCCCCCACATCACCGAGGAGATGAACGAGGCCATGGGCGGGGAGACGATGCTGGCCCGCTCCACCTGGCCGGAGTACGACCCCGCCAAGTGCGTGGACGACACGGTGGAGATGGTGGTGCAGGTCTGCGGCAAGATCAAGGCCCGGATCACCGTCGCGGCGGACGCCGGCCAGGAGGAGGTCACCGCCATCGCCAAGGCGGAAAAGGCGGTGCAGGCCGCTCTGGAAGGCAAGGAGACGGTGAAGGAGATCTTCGTCAAAGGAAAGCTGCTGAACATCGTGGCACGGTGATGACCGGGCCGGGGTGGACAAAATAGATTCCAGCAAAAACCAGAAAAATTTGTTTTTTCAGCAGATATTCCCCCCAAGGTACTTGACACAACAAAATATAGTATTGTATAATCTATGTTGTTATCCTTCTACTTCGAGGGGGATATACTCCAGCCGCATGGCGTGGGGAGGGAATAAGGTAGTGGCAGAAATCAGGATCAAGGATAATGAATCTCTGGAGAGTGCTCTCAGACGCTTCAAGAGAAGCTGCGCCAAATCTGGCGTTCTGGCTGAGGTGCGCAAAAGAGAGCATTACGAGAAGCCTTCTGTAAAGCGCAAAAAGAAATCCGAGGCTGCTCGTAAGCGCAAATATAAGTAATTTGCGGGCAAGACGAAAGAGCGGGCATCCGGCGTGGTGCCCGCTTTTTTTCGGCTATGGCCCGGGGAGGGACCGCATGTCAATTTTTTACCCGGACTACAGCTACCAGCGGGTCTACCAGATACCCGCCCGTCTCTTCCTGGAAAAGGGCATCCGGGCGCTGCTGCTGGATGTGGACAACACCCTGACCACCGACAACAACCCGGTCCCCCACCAGGAGGTGCTGGGCTGGCTGGAACAGCAGCGCCAGGCGGGGCTGCGGCTGCTGGTGCTCTCCAACAACCACCAGGAGCGGGTGGCCCCCTTTGCCCGGCAGCTGGGGCTGGAATATGTGGCCGACGCCAAAAAACCGCTGCCCTTCCCCCTGTGGAGGGCGCTGAAAAAGATGGACATCCCCCCCGGACAGGCGGCTATCATCGGGGACCAGATCTTCACCGATATCCTCTGCGGGCGGCTGGCCGGGTGCACCTCCATCCTGGTGGAGTACATGGAGGAGGAGGGCTACGGCTTCTACGTCACCAAGCGCCGGTGGGAAAAACGGGTGCTGAAGCATTACCGCCCCCGGCAGTGGCAGCCAGACCCGCGGATGGAGGGGTGGGATTAGATAAGGGAGGGAGAACGATGGAACAAATTTGGTTTGGCCCGGCAGGAACGGCGGAGAGTTTTTCCGCCATGGGCTATAAAAAGACCACCCAGATACCGGAGTACCTGGAGAAAATGGGCCTAAACGCCTTTGAGTACCAGTGCGGCCGGGGGGTGCGGGTGAACGAGAACACCGCTGCCAGCCTCAAAAAGAGTTTTGCGGAAAAGGGGCTGCGGATGTCCCTTCACGCCCCCTACTACATCTCCCTTTCCAGCCTGGAGGAGGAGAAGCGCCAGGGAAGCGTGCGGTACATCCTGGAATCCGCCGCCGCCGCAAAGCTGCTGGGGGCGGACCGCATCGTGGTCCACACCGGTTCCTGCGCCAAGCTGAGCCGGGCCGACGCCCTGGAACTGGCCAAAGGCACCATCCGGGCGGCGCTGGCCGCTCTGGAGACCGAGGGGCTTTCCGATATCACCGTCTGCCCGGAGACCATGGGCAAGATCAACCAGCTGGGGACGCTGGAGGAGGTGCTGGAACTCTGCTCCATCGACGACCGGTTGCTCCCCTGCATCGACTGGGGGCACCTCAACGCCCGGACCCTGGGCAAAATGACCACCCCGGCGGAGTTTGAGGAGGCTTTCCGCCTCTTTGACAACAAGCTGGGCCGGGACCGGCTGCGGGTGTTCCATTCCCACTTTTCCCGCATCGAGTACACCGAAAACGGCGGGGAAAAAAAGCACCTCACCTTTGCCGACCAGCAGTACGGCCCCTGGTTCGAGCCGCTGGCGGAGCTGATCCTCAAGTACGGCTGTTCCCCGGTGATCATCTGTGAATCCGCCGGGACACAAAGTGAAGACGCCGCGGCCATGCGGGACCAATACCGCGCCGCGGCGGAACGGAAGGAGTAGACATCATGGACCGTATCGAAGCGTTGCTGAAAAAGCTGCCCCAGGATGTGGATGGGGCCATCATCACCTCCAGTGTCAACCGCAGCTACCTCACCGGGCTGCGCTCCAGCGCCGGGGTGGTGCTGGTGACCCGGCAGGGGTGCTACGCCCTGCTGGACTTCCGGTACATCGAGGTGGCCAAAAAGACCATCCGCAACTGCGAAGTCATCCTCCAGGATAAGCTGGAGGAGCAGCTGCCGGAGCTGGTGAAGAAGCACGGCATCCGCCGGGTGGCCCTGGAGACCGGCTACCAGACCATCGGGGAGATGACCCGGTACCAGAAGATGCTGCCGGAGGTGGAGTTCCTCACCGACAGCCGGGTAAACGACGCCATCCTGGAACTGCGCAAAGTGAAGGACGAGGGGGAACTGGCCGCTATCCGTGCCGCCCAGAAGGTCACCGACACCGCCTTCACCGCCATCCTGGACTTCATCAAGCCCGGCAAGACCGAGCGGGAGATCGCGGCGGAACTGGAATACCTGATGAAGAGGAACGGGGGAGAGAACCCCGCCTTTGATACCATCTGCGTGGCCGGGCCCAACTCCAGCATGCCCCACGGTGTCCCCGGGGACCGCCCGGTCCAGGACGGGGATTTCCTCACCATGGACTTTGGGGCGATGGTGGACGGCTACTGCTCCGATATGACCCGCACCGTCGCTATCGGCCATGTCACCGAGGAGATGGACAAGGTCTACCACCTGGTGCTGGAGGCACAGCTGGCCTCTATCGCCAAGATCGCCCCGGGCGTCCCCTGCTTCGATGTGGACGCCGCCTCCCGTGACCTTATCTACGGGGCGGGGTACGAGGGCTGCTTCGGCCACGGCACCGGCCACTCCCTGGGCCTGGAGATCCACGAGGAGCCCCGGTTCTCCCACACCGTCAAGAAGGATGTGCTGTGCCAGCCCGGCGTGGTGATGTCTGTCGAGCCCGGCATCTATCTTTCCGGCCGGTTCGGCTGCCGTATCGAGGACATCGCTCTCATCACCGACACCGGCTGCGAGGTGCTGACCCACAGCCCCAAGGAACTGATCGTCCTTTAATATCCCGTATCCACCGGCGGATGGGTGCCCCCTGCAAGCGGCAGGGCATCCCTCCGCCCTTTTTGAAAGGAGCATGAGCCTATGAAGTCCCTGATCATCTACGCCTCCCCCCATCACGGCAACACCAAAAAGGTGGTGGAGCGGATGGCAAAAAAGATCGGCGCCCGGACCCTGGACATCCTGGCGGAGGGCAGCCCGGATATCTCCGGCTATAAACTCATCGGCCTGGCCTCCGGGGCCTACTTCGGCACCCTCCACGAGAGCATCGTCAAATTTGCCCGGGAGACAGCCTTCACCCCGGAGCACCGGGTATTCCTGGCCGACACCTGCGGGGCAGGGTACAAGGACTACACCTACCAGGTCCGCAAGCTGCTGGAGGAGCGGGGGGTGGTCTGCCTGGGCCGGTTCCAGTGCCCCGGCTACGACACCTACGGCCCCTGGAAGCTGGTGGGGGGCATCCGCAAGGGCCGCCCCAACGAGCACGACCTGAAGATGGCGGAGCAGTTCATCCAGCGGATGGCCAAGGAGGCGAAGTAGAGGAGACCATAGTGACAGAAGAACTGGAAACAAGATACCAACAGGCTCTGCATCCGGTTTTCGGGGAACAGTTCCGTATCCTCCATGACAGTGATGATTTTGTGACGGTGGTGCTGGATGGGGATGCGGAGGACTTTTTCTTCACCCTTTACGGGAGCGACCACGTCCGCCTGTACTGGTGCAACGAATGCTTCATTTTTGACAAGGGGCGAAATGACCTGGTATCCTCCGATACTTATGGAGAGATCGTCTACGAAGGCGACATCGAGACCGAAACACTTCCAGACATGATCGTGGGATTGGTCCTGCGGCTGAAAGATCGCACATTCGCCGGAAAAGAGGAGACCATAAAAGGAAAGATACCGTCAGGGTATGATGATGTAAAGGACTACGTGGTCCTGGCGGCGACGGATGACCCCGCAGAGGCTCCCTACCGGCTGGGGAACATTTTGATCAGATATTGCCTGCGCCGGTAAACCAGGGGGCCCGCCGTTTCTTTTGGTTGAAACGACACCCCAAAAGTGGTATAATGTCCCCGTATTCAGTAAAAACTCGATTTTCCCGGAGGACACGATTTGCAAAAAACACAAGACTACATCCTGGATTACACCCGGCTGGCCGCCCAGCGCCAGTACACCGGGCTGGTGCGGGAGCACCTGGCCCGGACCCATGAAACCCCGCCCCTGGCCCTGGTCCACAGCTTCGGCTGCCAGCAGAACGCCGCCGACGGGGAGAAGCTCCGGGGGATGCTGGCCGAGATGGGCTACGGCTTCACCGACGCCCTGGAGGAAGCGGATTTCATCATCTACAACACCTGTGCCGTGCGGGAAAACGCCGAAAAACGGGTCTTTGGCACCGTGGGCGCCCTCAAGCAGTACAAGCGCCAGAAGCCGGGGCTGCTCATCGCCCTGGTGGGCTGCATGACCCAGCAGCAGAGCGTGGCGGACAGGCTCAAAAGAAGCTACCCCCATGTGGATATCGTGGCCGGGGCCGACGCTTGGGCCAGCCTGCCGGAGCGCATCTACCAGGCCCTCTGCCAGGGGAAGCGGAGCATCAAGACAGAGGGGGAGGAGCCGGATACCATCGTGGAGGGGCTGCCCACCCGGCGCGCCGGCTGGCCCAAGGCTTGGGTGACGGTGATGTATGGCTGCAACAACTTCTGCTCCTACTGCATCGTCCCCTATGTCCGGGGCAGGGAACGGAGCCGCCGGCCGGAGGACATTCTCCGGGAGGTGGAGGGCCTGGTGGGGGAGGGCTACAAGGATATCACCCTCCTGGGCCAGAATGTCAACTCCTACGCCGGGGGCATCACCTTTGCCCAGCTGCTGAAAGAGATCGACGCCATCCCCGGGGAGTTCCGCATCCGGTTCATGACCTCCCACCCCAAGGACTGCACCCGGGAACTGCTGGACACCATGGCGGCGTGCCGGAAGGTCTCAAGACACCTCCACCTGCCGGTCCAGTCCGGCTCCGATGTCATTCTGGAGCGGATGAACCGGAAGTACACGGTGGAACGGTACAAGGAACTCATCGCCTACGCCCGGGAAAAAATGCCGGACCTTTCCCTCACCAGCGATATCATCGTGGGCTTCCCCGGGGAGACCCGGGAGGACTTCCGGCAGACGCTGGACCTGGTGCAGGAGGTGGGATACACCGCCCTGTACACCTTCCTCTACTCCCGGCGTGGCGGCACCAAGGCGGAGAACTTCCCCGATCCCGTCCCCCCGGAGGAAAAATCCCGCTGGTTCCAGGAATTGCTGGAGGTCCAGGGGAGGATCGGGGAAGGATATATGCAGCGCCAGGTGGGCAGTACCCTCCGGGTGCTGGTGGAGGGTCCCGGCAAGGGGGAAGGGAAACTAACCTCCCGCAGCGACCAGAACATCATTGTGGAGTTCACAGGGGACGCCGGCCTCGCCGGGCAGTTTGCGGAGGTGGAGATCGTCTCCGCCCGCAACTGGGCCCTGGAGGGACGGCTGATCCCGTAAACTAAGGATAGGAGCGAGAAGAAATGGATATTATCGAAATGGCAAGACAGCTGGGGGCCGCCATCCAGCAGAGCGACGAGTACACCGCCTACAACGTGGCCAAAAACGCCGCCGACAACGATCAGCTGCTCCAGCAGATGATCGGGGAGTTCAACCTCAAGAAGCTGTCCCTCAGCGCCGAGGTGCAGAAGGAGGACAAGGACCAGCAGAAGCTGGCCGCCCTCAACGAGGAGGTCCGGGCCATCTACGGGCGCATCATGTCCCACCCCACCATGGCGGCCTACAACACCACCAAGGAGGAGTTGGACCGGGTGCTGAACTTCATCCAGCAGATCATCGTTTACAGCGCCAACGGGGAGGACCCCGCCGCCATCCAGGAGGAGACCTCCTGCGGCGGCGATTGCAGCGGCTGTTCCGGCTGCCATTGACCGGAAAACAGACCCGGCCGGAGAAGGGAGAGACACCATGCTGACACAGGAGCAGATCACCCGGCTTTCCCCCATGATGCAGCAGTACCTGGAGATCAAAAACCAGCACAAGGACCAGATCCTTTTCTTCCGGCTGGGGGATTTCTACGAGATGTTCTTTGACGACGCCCTTCTGGTGTCCCGGGAGTTGGAACTCACCCTCACCGGCAGGGAGTGCGGCCTTTCGGAAAGGGCGCCCATGTGCGGCGTCCCTTTTCACAGTGCCGAAAGCTACATCGACCGTCTCATCAAAAAAGGGTACAAGGTGGCCATCTGCGAGCAGCTGGAGAACCCCGCCCTGGCCAAGGGACTGGTGAAGCGTGACATCATCCGGGTGGTGACCCCCGGCACCCTCATCGACTCCGCCCTGCTGGATGAGGGGAGCAACAACTACATCTGCTGTATCTACTGGACCAGGGAGGGCTGCGGCCTGGCCTTTGGGGATATCTCCACCGGGGAGATGAATGTCACCCAGCTGCCCGGCGGGGAGGACGGCCGCATCATGGGGGAACTGGGGAAGTTCGCCCCCCGGGAGATCATCTTTAACGAAGGCTTCCTGGACAAGAAGGAGATCACCGACTTTATCCGGGAGAAGATCAGCTGCACCGCCGACGTGCTGGACGGGGAGCATTTTTCCGCCGCCACGGCCCAGCTGGAGATACTGCGGCAGTTCAAGGTCCGCAGCCTTACCGAACTGGGGCTGGCGGAAAGCCCCATGGCGGTGGCCGCCCTGGGGGCGATGCTGGCCTACCTGGGGGAGACCCAACGGGTGGGCCTGGAGCGGATCGAGAGCATCAATCTCTATTCGGACAAGCAGTTTATGAAGCTGGACCTCACCGCCCGGCGCAACCTGGAACTCACCGAGACCATCCGGGGCCGGGAGCGCCGGGGGACGCTGCTGTGGGTGCTGGACCGGGCAAAGACCTCCATGGGCAAGCGGCTGATGCGCAGCTGGATCGAGCAGCCCCTGATCTCCGCCGGCATCATCAACCGGCGGCTCAACGCCGTGGAGGAGTTGACCGAGGACAGCATCCTGACCGGGCGGATCACCCAGCAGCTGGGCGGCGTCTACGACATGGAGCGGCTGATGACCAAGATCGTCTACGGCAACGCCACCCCCCGGGACCTCACCGCCCTGGGGGCCACCATGAAGCGGCTGCCGGGGCTGAAGGAACTGCTCCAGGAGGTGACCAGCGGCGCCCTCCAGGAGGTCTTTGCCGCCATCGACACCCTGGAGGATATGGCGGAACTGATCGCCACCTCCATTATGGACGACCCGCCCATCACCCTCAAGGATGGCGGGGTCATCCGCCCCGGGTACCACCAGCAGCTGGACGAGGTGCGGTACATCTCCGACCACACCAAGGAACTCATCGCCGCCATCGAGGCCCAGGAGCGGGAGAGGACCGGCATCAAGGGGCTGAAGATCAGCTTTAACAAGGTGTTCGGGTATTACATCGAGGTGACCCGGTCCTACCTGGACCAGGTGCCGGATACGTACATCCGCAAGCAGACCCTTTCCAACTGCGAACGGTACATCACCCAGGAGTTAAAGGACCTGGAAAGCAAGGTGCTGGGGGCCCAGCAGGAGATATTGCAGCTGGAAAACCAGCTGTTTGGGGAGGTCCGGGCCACCCTGGCGGAGAATCTTTCCCGCATCCAGTCCACCGCGGCGGCGGTGGCCAAGCTGGACGTGCTGTGCAGCTTCGCCGCCGTGGCCATGACCAACAACTACACCCGGCCCGTCGTGGACCTGTCCGATGAGATCGTCATCCACGACGGCCGCCACCCGGTGGTGGAGGAGATCCTCTCCGGGGTGCCCTTTGTCCCCAACGACGCCAGTCTCAACAACAGCGGGGACCAGATCGCCATCATCACCGGCCCCAACATGGCGGGCAAGTCCACCTATATGCGCCAGGTGGCACTGATCGTTCTCATGGCCCAGGTGGGCTGCTTTGTCCCGGCAAGCTACGCAAAGATCGGGGTGGTGGACGCCATCTACACCCGGGTGGGGGCCAGCGACGACCTTTCCTCCGGCCAGTCCACCTTTATGGTGGAGATGAGCGAGGTGGCCTCCATCTTGAAAAACGCCACCGCCAAAAGCCTTTTGATCCTGGACGAGATCGGCCGGGGCACCTCCACCTTCGACGGCATGAGCATCGCCCGGGCGGTGCTGGAGTACATCGCCGACCGGAAAAAGCTGGGGGCAAAGACTCTTTTCGCCACCCACTACCACGAACTGACCGAGTTGGAGCATACCATCCCCTGCGTCAAAAACTACAACGTGGCGGTAAAAAAACGGGGGGAGGAGATCACCTTCCTGCGGCGCATCCTCCCCGGCGGGGCGGACGACAGCTACGGCATCGAGGTGAGCAAGCTGGCCGGCATCCCCCGGTGGGTCATCGACCGGGCCCACCAGGTGCTGGAGGGGCTGGAGAGCAGCGGCCAGGTGGCGGAGGCCAAGATCGCTACCAGGGCCAAGGCCCGGGAGGAGGAGCCCCAGCAGATGTTCTTTGTGGACGAGGGGATGGAGACGGCCAAGCGCCGCATCCGGGAGGTGGACATCGACACCATCAGCCCCCTGGAGGCGCTGAACCTGTTATATGAACTGAAAAAACTGGTGAAATGACCAAGAAAGGAGGGGAGCCATGGCAAGGATCAATGTGCTGGACCGCCAGACGGCGGAACTGATCGCAGCCGGGGAGGTCATCGAGCGCCCTTCCTCGGTGGTGAAGGAGTTGGTGGAAAACGCCATCGATTCCGGGGCCACCGCCATCACGGTGGAGATACAGAGCGGCGGTGTTCGGTCCATCCGGGTCACCGACAACGGCTGCGGCATCTTCCGGGAGGACATCCCCAAGGCGTTTCTCCGCCACGCCACCAGCAAGGTCCTCACCCCGGAGGACCTTGCCCGCATCGGCACCCTGGGCTTCCGGGGGGAGGCGCTGGCCTCCATCTGCGCCGTGGCCCGGGTGGAACTGCTGACCCGCACCCGGGAGGAGACGCTGGGCGCCCGGTACCGCATCCAGGGCGGGGAAGGGGAGGGGCCGGAGGAAGCCGGCTGTCCCCTGGGTACCACCATCACCGTCCGGGACCTGTTCTACAACGTGCCGGCCCGGATGAAGTTCCTGAAAAAGGACAGCACCGAGGGCAACGCCGTGGCCGCCCTGCTGGACAGGCTGGCCCTCTCCCACCCGGAGGTGTCCTTCCAGTTTATCCGGGAGGGACAGCGGAAACTCCACACCCCCGGGGACGGCAAGCTGCTTTCCGCCATCTATGGCGTCTGCGGCGGGGCGTTCGGCGGCAGCCTCATCCCGGTGGAGAGCGGTCCCGAAGGGCCGGGGGGCATCCGGGTCACCGGCTACATCACCAAGCCGGAGGGGGCCAAGGCCACCCGGGGGATGGAGCACTTCTTCATCAACCGCCGGTACGTCAAAAGCGGCACCATGATGGCCGCCTTGGAGGAAGCGTACAAAAACAGCCTGATGGTGGGAAAATTCCCCGGCTGTGTTCTGAACCTGGAACTGCCCCTGGAGATGGTGGATGTCAACGTCCATCCCGCCAAGCTGGAGGTAAAGCTGTCCGACGAGCGGCTGGTGTTCGGCGGGGTGTACAACGCCTGTAAGGGGGCGCTCTCCCGGCTGGGGACCGCCACTCAGGCCCGGGACGCCAGCCGGGGCTACCAGAGCCGGGTCAGCTACTTTGAACTGAAAAACCCGCCCCTGGGGGGAGAACAGCAGCGGATGACCGCCCGGGAATACCGTAAAGCGGCATCCCTTGACACTGTCCAAAGAACGGCTCCGGCACAGCCTTCTCGGGAGGCCCGGCCCCCTGCGGCGGCAGCGGCCCCCCCGGCCCGGATGCTGCGGGAGAACAGCGGCCAGGACCTTTACCGGCAGTCGGTGCCCAAGCGGGAGTTCCTGCGGCCCAGTGCAGGGGGCGGGACAGCAGTGCTGGACGCCCCGCCGGTGGAGAAGAAAACCCCGGCATCCACCGCTCCGGCTCCCATCCCGGCGCCGCCCCCGGAGCCTATCGTCAGAGAAACCGCCCCCCCTGTACCGGCGGAAGCGCCGGTCCCGGAGCCGCCGGAGCCCCTGCGGCTCATCGGGGAGACCTTCGGCACCTACATCCTGGCGGAGGGCCGGGAGGGGCTTTGTCTCATCGACAAGCACGCCGCCCACGAGCGGCTGCTTTTTGAGGAGTTGAAAGCCGCCTACGCAGAGGGGGATATCCCCCGGCAGCTGCTCCTTGCCTCGATGCGGGTGTCGCTGCCCAAGGACCGGTACGGGGCGCTGGTGCAGAACCTGGACGCGGTCTCCCAGGCCGGGTTTGGGGTGGAGGACTTCGGGGACGGCTCGGTGCTGGTGCGGGAGGTCCCCGCCATTCTGGAGACGGGCCAGGTGGAGGACGCCATCCTGGAGATGGCGGAAATGCTGGTGAAAAGCTACACCAAGCTGGACCTGGCTTTCTTTGATGATCTGTTCCACTCGGTGGCCTGCAAGGCGGCTGTAAAGGGGAACCGCTTTTCGGACAGGCGGGAGCAGCAGGAGCTGCTGGACCGGCTGGCGGCAGCCCCCCATGTCCGCAACTGCCCCCACGGGCGGCCGGTGATGCTGGTGATGACCCGGCGGGAACTGGAAAAGATGTTCGGACGCACCCAATGATAAAGCGATAGAAGGAAGGAGGTGGAGACCATAGAAAGAAAGCAGCCCTTGCTGGTGG
Source organism: uncultured Angelakisella sp. (assembly GCA_910585525.1). GTDB lineage: Bacteria > Bacillota > Clostridia > Oscillospirales > Ruminococcaceae > Angelakisella. The sequence goes on along the minus strand of CAJUFR010000013.1, from coordinate 13,972 downwards.
TGGTGGGACCCACCGCCTCCGGCAAGACCAGTCTTTCGGTCCGGCTGGCCAAGGCGCTGGACGGGGAGGTGGTCTCCGCCGATTCGATGCAGATGTACCGGGGGATGGATATCGGCACCGCCAAGCCCACCGCCGCCGAGATGGAGGGTATCCCCCACCACCTTATCGATGTCCTGGAGGTGGAGGAGACCTTCTCGGTGGCGGACTACGCCGCCCTGGCCCGGCCGCTGATCCGGGAGATCGGCCAGCGGGGGAAACTGCCCATCCTTACCGGGGGAACGGGGCTCTACATCAGCGCCGTCATCCATCACCTCCAGTTTTCCCCCATCCCCAGTGACGAAGCGATGCGCAGCGAACTGCGGCAAAAGGCGGAGGAGGAGGGGAACGAGGCGGTCCACGCCCTGCTCCGGGACTGCGACCCGGAGTCCGCCGCCGCCATCCATCCCAACAACCTGGGGCGGGTGATCCGAGCCATCGAGGTCTACCGCATCACCGGGGTCACCATTACGGAGCACAACCGCCGCTCCCGGGCGGTGCCGCCCCCTTACCGGACCTGTATTCTGGGCCTCACCAGCCGGGACCGGCAATTTTTATATCACCGCATCGACCGCCGGGTGGACAGGATGCTGGAACAGGGGCTGCTGGAGGAGGCGGAAAGGCTGCTCCAAAAGGACCTGTCCCAGACCGCCGCCCAGGCCATCGGGTACAAGGAACTGCGGGAATACCTCTCGGGGGGCCAGAGCCTGGGGGAGGCGGTGGATCGACTGAAGCAGGAGAGCCGCAACTACGCCAAGCGGCAGCTGACCTGGTTCCGCCGGGAGGAGGGGATCCACTGGCTGGAGATCGACCGCTTCCCCGATGACGGCGCACTCCTCCAGGCGGCGCTGGACATCGCCCGCCGGGGCCTGGCCGGGGAGGTGGCGGAATGAATACCCTCACCTCCAAGCTGGCCACCGCCTTTCTGCTGCTGGCCATCGTCCTCTTCGCCATCTTCCAGGGCTACCGGGGTCTCAGCGAGGGCTACCGCACCGAAAGCGCCTACGAGTTCCAGATCGCCCGGTACTGTAACACCGAGGGACTGCTGGTCCGCACCGAGGAGCCCATCCAGAAGTCCCCCGGCGGTCACGTCCGGTACCTGCTGGAGGAGGGGGAGAAGTTCCGGGGGGACACCCCCATCGCCCAGGTGTTCTCCTCCCAGGAGGCCGCCGAGACCGCCGCCCGTCAGGAGACGGTGAAGGAGGAAAAGGACCTTCTCACCGCCATCCAACGTTCCACCGATACCAGCAAGACGGCGGATGTGGAGACGCTGAATAAAGAGATATCCCTCACCCTGCGGCAGCTGACCCAGTGCGCCGGGGCCAAGGACATGGAGGCGGTGGCCCAGACCCATATGGCGCTGGTGGAGAAGATCGGCCGCCAACAGCTGGCCACCGGCCAGAACACCGGCTTTGGGGAGCGCATCCGGGAACTGGACCAGGAACTTAGCGGCGGGGGCGGGGGGGAGAAGGTCTATTCCTCCCAGATCGGCTACTTTTCCCGGTATGTGGACGGCTACGAGGAGCAGTACACCCCGGATATGCTGGAGAAGCTGGACATCCCCACCCTGGAGGGGATGCTGGAGAAGGGCTACCCTGCCGATACCGCCTCCTTCGGCAAAAGCGTCACCGACTTCACCTGGTACTACGCCACCATCATCCCCCAAGAGAGCGTGGAGTTCTTCTACGTGGGGGCAAAGGTGGAGTTGGCCTTTATGGGCAGCGGGGAACAGACGGTGCCGGGGAAGGTGGTGCAGCTGCGCGCCGGGGAGGACGGCCGGGCCCTGGCTGTCATCCAAAGCACCAGCATCACCGCTGACACCGTCAGCCACCGCACCGCCAACGTCAAGATATCCTTCCGCAACTACAAGGGGCTGCGCATCTCCCAAAAGGCGCTGCGTATCCTGGACGGGGAGAAGGGTGTCTATGTCAAGTCGGGGTACAGCGTCAAGTTCAAGAAGGTGGATATCCTTTACACCGGCCTGGACTACTATCTCTGCCAGATCCAGTACGGAAGTTCTGACCAGTTGAGTTTGTTTGATGAAGTGATCGTAGAAGGGACGGATCTCTATGATGGAAAACCGATCGACCCCTGATGAGGTGCGCCGCAACCTTGCGGAGATACGGCAGCGGATCGGGGAGGCGGCCAGAGCCGCCGGCCGGTCCCCGGAGGAGGTACAGCTGATGGCGGTGACCAAAACGGTGCCGCCGGAACTGGTGAACATCGCATGGGAGGAGGGGGTGCGGCTGTTTGGGGAGAACCGCGCCCAGGAACTGCTGGAGAAGGCGGATTCCTACGCCTTCGGCCCGGAGCGCATCCACTTTATCGGCACCCTGCAGACCAACAAGGTGCGGCAGATCATTGGGAAGGTGTGCTGCATCCAGTCGGTGAACAGCCTCCGCCTGGCCCGGGAGATACAGAAACGGGCCCAGACTGCCGGCACCGTCCTGGACGTGCTGGTGGAGGTGAACATCGGCGGGGAGGAGACCAAGACCGGAGCCGACTACAGCCAGGTGATGAAACTGATGGAAGATCTTTCCGGTTTTTCCGCCCTGCGGGTAAAAGGTCTCATGTGCATCCCTCCTTTTGGGAAAAATAGTTTGGAAACAGAGCGGTTTTTTGACCAGATGTACAAAATATTTGTTGACATCAAGGCCCAGACAATAGATAATATCTGTATGGAAACTTTATCGATGGGTATGACCGGGGACTACCAGCTGGCTGTGCGCCACGGCGCCAACCTGGTCCGGGTCGGCACCGGGATATTTGGAAAAAGAAACTGAGAAGAAGGAGAACACGGCATGGGCTTTATGAACAAGTTCAAGGGATTTATGGGGATCCCCGAGGACGAGTACGACGACGATGAGGACCTGGACTACGACAAGGACTTCGATGACGACCTGGACGAGGAGGACGTCACCGGCTTCGGGACCCAGAGCCGCCGCTCCGCCCCGGCCCCCGCGCCGGTCCCGCCGCCGGCCCCCTCCTTCTCGATACCGGTGCCGGAGCCGGAACCGGTGAGCAAGGTGGTGAGCATCCACAGCAACAGCCAGTACCAGGTGGTGGTGGTGAAGCCGGAGCGGTTCGAGGACGCCAGCGGCATCGCCGACCACCTTATCGCCAAGCGGGCGGTGCTGCTGAACCTGGAGGCCGCCACCCCGGACCTGAAGCGGCGGCTGGTGGACTTCCTCAGCGGCGTGGCCTACACCAACGGCGGCCAGATCAAGCCGGTGGCCAATTCCACCTATATCATCACCCCCTGCAACGTCAACGTCATGGGGGAGAGCATGATCGACGAGTTGGGCAGCCATGGCGTATACTTCTAACCAGGAGGGAGAGGAGCGGATTCTCTCCCGTCTTGCTGATTTACAGGACCAGTGTGACCGGCAGTACCGGCCCTGCTTTCTGGGGTTCCTGGACGAGTTCCAGCAGAAGGTCTGCCGGAACGCCCTGAGGAAGACCACCCTGTCTTACCGCTTCTTTGGGGGATACGAGGATGCGGAACGGGTCTTTCTCGGCCTTTCCCCCTGGGAGGACAGGGGGCTGGAGGACAGGGATTTTCCCATCCGGCGGGTGGAGGCCGTCTACCGGCGCCAGGATAAGCCGGGCCACCGGGATATCCTGGGGGCGGTGCTGGCGCTGGGGCTCCGGCGGGAAACGGTGGGGGATATCCTGGTGGAGGAAGGAAAGGCCAGTCTTTTCCTCACCGGCCCGGCAGCGGATACCGTCCTTGCCCAGCTGGTCCAGGCGGGCCGGACCAGTTTGGTCTGTCGGGAGCCCCTTTCCTGGAGCACCACGGCGGAACGGCGCTTCATCGAGGTGGAGGGGTCTGTTTCCTCCCTGCGGCTGGACTGCGTGGTGGCATTCCTGGGGGACCTTTCCCGTTCAGCGGCGGCGGAACTGATCGCCAGGGGGCAGGTGTCCATCGACGGCCAGCCGGCGGGGAATGGCGCCCGTGTCCTTCTGCTGAAGGAAAAGGTCTCGATCCGGGGGACCGGGAAGTTCATCTACGACCAGCAGCCGGGGGTCAGTAAAAAAGGCAAGCTGCGGGTCCGGTTTCTAAAATACAGCTAAGGGGGTACACGCGCATGGTGGTACCGGAAAAGTTTTTTGAAGTGGAGTTCAACAAGGCCATGGCCTTCGGTTACCGCACCGAGGATGTGGACGAGTTCGTCACCAAGGCCATCGAGATCATAAAGGCCCTCCAGGAGGAGAACCAGGAACTTACCGAGAAGATGGGGGTCCTGGCCCAGAGCCTGGAGAAATACCGGGAGGACGAGGAGAGTCTCCGCTCCGCCCTCATCGGGGCGCAGAAGCTGGGGGACAGCATTCTGAAGGATTCCCGGAGCAAGGCGGAGGTGATCCTGCGGGACGCCACCACCAACGCCGACCACATTGTGGAGGAGGCCCACGCCCGTCTGGACCGGGAGAAGGCGGAGTACGACCGGCTCAAGCAGGAGGTGGCCGCCTTCCGGGAGGAACTGTTCGGGATGTACAAGGCCCATATCGCCCAGATCACCGACCTGCCCCACGGGGACAAGCCGGCCGCCCAGCGCGCCGGGGCGCAGAAGGCCCAGGCCGCCGCTCCGGCGCCTGCCCCCACCCCTGCGCCGCCGCCCAAGAAGATACCCGAGCCCGCCCCGGTGCTGGAGGAAGAGGAGCCGGAGTTAGAGTTGGAGCCGGTGGCCCCGCCCCCTCCGCCGCCTAAAAAAGCCCCGGAGCCGCCGGCCAAGAGAGCCGCCGCCAAGCGCCCGGCCCTGCGGCTGGAACTGGAGGACGACGAGGACGATGACGAGGAGGAGGATGACGACGCCATCCTCTCCCGGTACAGCAGCCGGATGGCCAGCCGCAGAACGCCCCGGCCGGAGCCGCTGGACGAGGACTTTGAGGACGATGACGACGAAGAAGAGGACCTTCCTCCCTCCCGCACCGTCTTTAGTTCCAAGTTCGGGGAGATGCGCTTCGGGGAGGGGTTCAGCGTGACCCAGGACGACCGGAGCCGCAGCAGCCCCGGTGGCCGGGCCACCGGCGGCAGGCGCCGCTGACCCCGACACCACAGGCTTTTTTAACACATGATGATATAGGAGAGATGAACGACCATGGCTCAAGACTATAACGCGACACTGAATCTGCCGGAGACCGCCTTCCAGATGCGGGCCGGGCTGCCCCAGAAGGAACCCGGTATCCTGGCCAAGTGGGAGGAGCAGCGGCTGTACCAGGAGATGATCCGCCGCAACCAGGGGAAGCCCCTCTATGTCCTCCACGACGGCCCCCCCTACGCCAACGGGGATATCCACCTGGGCACCGCCCTGAACAAGATCCTCAAGGATATCATCGTCCGGTCCAAAAATATGATGGGCTTCCAGTCCCCCTACATCCCCGGCTGGGACACCCACGGCCTGCCCATCGAGTTGAAGGCCCGGAAAAAGGCGGGGGTGGACAGCGGCGCCACCGACCTGGAACTGCGGCAGATCTGCCGGGAGTTCGCCCTCCACTATGTGGACGTGCAGCGGGAGCAGTTCAAGCGCCTGGGGGTGCTGGGCGACTGGGATGATCCCTATCTCACCCTTCGCCCCAAGTTCGAGGCAAAGCAGATCGAAGTGTTTGGGGCCATGGCCAACAAGGGGTATATCTACAAGGGCCTCAAGCCGGTGTACTGGTGCCCCGAGTGCCAGACCGCCCTGGCCGAGGCGGAGATCGAGTACGCCGAGGACCCCTGCGATTCCATCTACGTAAAGTTCAAGGTTGCGGACGACAAGGGGAAACTCGCCGCCCTGGGGGCCGACCTTGCCAAGACCTACTTCGTCATCTGGACCACCACCACCTGGACGCTGCCCGGCAACCTGGCCATCTGCCTGGGGCCGGACTACGATTACTGCGTGGTCCACGCCACCCAGAAGGATGAATATTACGTCATGGCCCGGGAACTGGCCGCCTCCACCATGGAGGCCGCCGGCATCACCGAGTACACCATCTCTGACCTGATCCCCGGCCGGGAACTGGAAAACCTCACCTACACCCATCCCTTTATGGACCGGGTCTCTCCCATCATCCTGGGGGACCACGTCACCCTGGAGAGCGGCACCGGCTGCGTCCACACCGCCCCCGGCCACGGCGTGGAGGACTTCGAGGTCTGTGTCAACCACTACCCGGATATCCCTGTGGTGGTGCCGGTGGACGACAAGGGCAACATGACCGCCGAGGCGGGTCAGTTCCAGGGCCTCACCACCAAGGAGGCCAACAAGGTCATTCTCCAGCATCTTATTGATATCGACGCCCTTTTCGCGGTGCAGAAGATCATCCACCAGTACCCCCACTGCTGGCGCTGCAAGGAGCCGGTGCTGTTCCGGGCCACCGAACAGTGGTTCTGCTCGGTGGACGGCTTTAAGAAGGACGCCATCAAGGCCATCGAGGACGTGAACTGGATCCCCGCCTGGGGGGAGGGCCGCATCAAGAACATGGTCAGCGACCGCAGCGACTGGTGCATCAGCCGCCAGCGCATCTGGGGGGTGCCCATCCCCATCTTCTACTGCCAGGATTGCGGCGAGTACCACATCGACGAGGCCAGCATCCAGGCGGTGGCGGAACTGTTCGGCAGGGAGGGGTCCGACGCCTGGTATAAGTACGACGCGGCGGATATCCTGCCTGCCGGCACCACCTGCAAAAAGTGCGGCGGCACCAAATTCCGCAAGGAAAAGGATATCATGGACGTCTGGTTCGACTCCGGCAGCACCCACGCTTCGGTGCTGGAGGAGCACGGGCTCCCCTGGCCCTGCGACCTGTACATCGAGGGGGCGGACCAGTACCGGGGCTGGTTCCAGTCGTCGCTGCTGACGGCGGTGGCCACCCGGGGCGGCTCCCCCTACAAGAACTGCTGCAGCTGCGGCTGGGTGGTGGACGGCGAGGGGCGGAAGATGTCCAAGTCCCTGAAAAACGGTACCGCCCCGGAGAAGATCATCGAGCAGTACGGCGCCGATATCCTGCGCCTTTGGGTGGCCTCCTCCGACTACCACTCCGATGTGCGCATCTCCTTCGAGTACCTCAAGCAGCTTTCCGACGGCTACCGGAAGATCCGCAACACCGCCCGGTACATCCTGGGGAATCTCAAGGACTTTGACCCCGACACCCACCGGGTGGCTTTCTCGGAACTCCACGACATCGACAAGTGGGCCTTGGCCAGCTGTCACGAACTCATTGGGAAGGTCCGTGCGGCCTATGAGGCCTTCGAGTTCCACGATATCTACCACGCCATCCACAACTTCTGCTCGGTGGATATGTCCAGCTTCTACCTGGATGTGCTGAAGGACAGGCTGTACGTGGAGAAGCAGGACGGCAAGGACCGCCGGGCGGCCCAGACCGCCATCTACGACATCCTCTGCGCCCTGGACCTGATGCTGGCCCCCATCCTGCCCTACACGGCGGAGGAGATCTGGATGTTCGTGCCCAAGAGCAAGGACCACAACGCCGTCTCGGTGATGCTCAACGACATGCCGGAGCAGCAGAAGGGCCTGGTCCCGGCGGAGTTCATGGTCAAGTGGGAACGGCTCCACGCCATCCGGGACGACGTGAACAAGGCGCTGGAGGCGGCCCGGACCGCCAAGATCATCGGCAAATCCCTGGAGGCCAAGGTCACCCTCCACTGCGACGGGGAGACCTACGGCTTCCTGGCCGGGGAGGAAACGCTGCTGCCCACCATCTTCATCGTCTCGGCGGTGGAACTGACCCAGGAGGGGACCGGCGCCTTCTCCGGCGAGGTGGAGGGCGTCACGGTGGATGTTTCCGCCGCCCCCGGGGAAAAGTGCCAGCGTTGCTGGATGCAGAGCGACACGGTGGGGAAGGACGGGACACATCCCACACTCTGCGCCCGGTGCGCCGCAATCCTTGCGGAATAATGACAAAAAAAGGAGGCTGCGGAACGACAAGGCTCCGCAGCCTTTTGCGAGGTCTTTCATGATAGGATATTTACTGTTAGCCGGGCTGCTGGTGGCGGGGGATCAGCTGATCAAGCTGTGGGCCCAGGAGGTGTTGAAGCCCTTGACCTCCATCGACATCATTCCCAACGTCCTCAGCCTGTATTACCACGAGAATTTTGGCGCCGCCTGGGGCATCCTCCAGGGGCAGCGGTGGCTGCTGTTGGGGGTCACCGGGGTGGTCATCGCCGGGCTGCTCTACGCCCTGGTGACCAAGCGGCTCCAGGGGCGGCTGCTGCGGACCGCCGTCACCCTTATCGTGGCGGGGGGGCTGGGCAACCTCATCGACCGGGCCCTCCATGCCGGCGGGTTCGTGGTGGATTATATCTACTTTGAGCCCATCAATTTCCCCATCTTCAACCTGGCGGATATCTGCGTCTGTGTCGGCACCTTCCTGCTGGCCTTCTACATCCTGTTCATCGAGGGAAAACAGCCCCTGGCGGAGGGGGAGCCCAACGCCGCCCAGGCCAACGACCCGCCATGCGACAGCTGACCTTTACCGCCGGGGAGGAGGACCAGCGGCTGGATAAGGCCATCTCCCGGCAGCTGGAGGAACTGAGCCGCACCGCCGCCCAGGGCCTTTGCCAGGGCGGCGGGGTGCTGGTCAACGGCCGGCCGGCGGGGAAAAAGCAGTTGCTCCGCCCCGGGGACGTGGTGACGGTCACCCTCCCCGACCCGGTGGAACTGGAGGTGCTGCCGGAGGACATCCCCCTGGATATCGTCTACGAGGACGACTGGCTGCTGGTGGTCAACAAGCCCAAGGGGATGGTGGTCCACCCCGCCCCGGGGAACTACACCGGCACCCTGGTGAACGCCCTGCTGCACCACTGCAAGGGCTCCCTTTCCGGCATCAACGGGGTGATCCGCCCCGGCATCGTCCACCGCATCGACAAGGACACCAGCGGCCTGCTGATGGTGGCGAAAAACGACAAGGCCCACCAGGGGCTGGCGGAGCAGATCAAGGCCCACACCTTTACCCGGGAGTACGAGACCATCGTCCACGGGCGCTTCCGGGAGGAGAACTTCACGGTGGACGCCCCCATCGGCCGCAGCCCCGCCGACCGGAAGAAGATGTGCGTCACCCAGAAGAACGCAAAAAACGCCGTCACCCATTTCACGGTGCTGGCGGAGCACTCTGGCTTTTCCCATGTAAAATGCCGCCTGGAGACAGGCCGCACCCACCAGATACGGGTCCACTGCGCCTACCTGGGCCACCCGGTGCTGGGGGACGTGGTCTACGGGCCCAAAAAGCCAGCAATCGACACAAAGGGCCAATGCCTCCACGCCCGGAGCATCGGCTTTGTCCACCCGGGAACAGGGGAGACGATGTCCTTCACCTCGACCCTGCCAGGGTATTTTATGGCGGCGCTGGAACAGCTGGGGGAGTAAACCAAGGAACAGGGGAGGAAAAAGCCATGGCCGGATATATCGTCTACTGGCCCCAGGACCGGGTGAAGGAACTGCAAAAGGCGGGGGACACCGGCCCTGTCAAGGTGGTGCTGGGAAGCATCCACGCCCGGATGCCTTCCATCGCCTCCGTCAAAGTGGGGGATGTGATCTTTCCTGTCACCCTCATCAAAAAGCAGCTGTATGTCATGGCCCGGCTGCCGGTGGAGCACCGGGAGCCCGCCTTTGATTACTGCATCCGGGAGCTGGGAGGAGAATACGGCGCCCTGATCCCGGAGGGGGTGGCCCTGGAATGGGATGGCGGCGGGAACTATCATTATTGGGGCTATCGCGGTAAGCATTACTACCGCCCGGAGGACCTGCCGGAGGGTGTCAAGGTCATCCCCCTGTCGGAGCAGGTGCCGAAGCCCCACCTAAAGCACCAGGAGCCCTTCAACTGCTGCTCCCAGTGGGCGGCGTGGGGGGACCACGGCAGCAGTATCCTTCCCCGGCCCGTCCCGCCGGAGTTGGTGCCGGACCTGCGGTTCGGCCACCCCAAAAGCAAGGAAAAGGCCCTCATATTGGATAAAAACGGCGGCATCCTGGCCATGAGCCTCCAGTCCACCCGGCGGATGAGCCCGGAGACGCTGGAGGTGTTCCAGGGGTTGTTCGCCGGAGAATAGGAGCAGCTATGTGTACCAGCATCGTGTCCAACCGGGGAAAGACCCTCATCGGTTGGAATCTGGATATTTTAGATATGGAATACCGGGTGACCGTCCTAAAGGAGCGGGTCTCCATCGACATTTACGACAACGGCCAGTGGCTGCCGCTGTTCGGGGCCAACAGCCGGGGGGAGTTTATCAATATGCCCACCTGCTGGCCCTACGACAGCAGGAGCGACCCCGCCGGACCGGACCGCCCCACCCTCCCCGCCACCAACATCGACCTGCTGCTGGGGAACACCACCCTGGAGGAGGTCCGGCGGCGGCTGGGGGAGGGGGACAGGATATCCAGCCTGCCCGGCGTCACCTACCAGGCCCAGTATTCCGACCGGGAAGGGAACGTGTTGCAGGTCGTCCCCGGCCAGGGATACAGCTACCAGGAGCGGCCCGCTTTTTCGGTGGTCACCAACTTTTCCCCCTTCAAGGGGGACCGGGAGCAGCACCCCTGGATGGGCTGGGACCGGTACAACACGGCGGTGGAACTGCTGGAACAGGTGGGGGCCCGGTTGGACGTCCCCGGCTGCTTCGATATCCTAAAGGCCACCGCACAGACCGTCTGCCCCACCGTGGTCTCCATGGTGTTCGACCCGGGGGAAAGCTGTGTCTACTGGTGCGAAAAACAGCAGTGGGATAAGATCGGGCAGCATCGGCTGGAGCCCTGAAACAGGCATAACACACCGCCCCTTCATAGGGGCAGCGTCAGATAAGGAGGAAACGCTATGAACGAAGAACGGCGCAAGCAGCTTGCAAAGGCGGCGAACCAGGTGCGGAAGGGCATCATCGAGGAGGTGTACTCCGCCCAGTCCGGCCATCCCGGCGGCTCCCTTTCCATCGCCGACGTGATGACCTACCTCTACCAGGAGGAACTGCGGGTGGACACCCAGGACCCCAAGTGGGAGGACCGGGACCGCCTGGTGCTCTCCAAGGGCCATGTCTGTCCCGCTTTATATGCCGCTTTGGCGCAGAAGGGCTTCTTCCCCTGGGATGAGTTAAAGACCTTCCGCCGGGTGGGTTCCCGTCTCCAGGGGCACCCGGACCTGAACAAGGCCCCCGGGGTGGACTTCACCGCCGGCAGCCTGGGGCAGGGGGTCTCCGCCGCCGCAGGCATCGCCCTGGCGGGGAAGGTCACCGGCAAGGACTACCGGGTCTACGCCATCCTGGGGGACGGGGAACTCCAGGAGGGAGAGGTATGGGAATCCGCCATGTTCTCCGCCCACTACAAGCTGGATAACCTCTGCTATATCATCGACAACAACGGGCTGCAGATCGACGGGAATATCCAGGACGTCTGCTCCCCCTATCCCATCGACGAGAAGTTCAGGGCCTTCGGCTTTGAGGTCATCGTCATCGACGGCCACGACTTCGACCAGATCGAGGCCGCTGTCCGGCAGGCAAAGACGGTGAAGGGCAGGCCCACTGCCATCATCGCCAAGACGGTAAAGGGCAAGGGGATCTCCTTTATGGAGAACAAGGCCAGCTGGCACGGCTCCGCCCCCAACGCGGAGCAGTACGAGACCGCTATGGCCGACCTGGCCAAGATCGAGGAGGTGCTGTAACATGGCTGAGATGAAGAAAAAAGCCACCCGGGAAAGCTACGGCGAGGCCCTGGCCAAGCTGGCCGGGATGAACGATAAGGTCATCGTCTTTGACGCCGACCTGGCGGGGGCCACCAAGACCGGTACCTTCAAAAAGGCCTGCCCGGAGCGGTTCTTTGACTGCGGCATCGCCGAGGCCAACATGATGGTGGCCGCTGCCGGTGCCTCCACCTGCGGCCTTATCCCCTTTGCCAGCACCTTCGCCATGTTCGCCGCCGGCCGGGCCTTTGAGCAGGTGCGCAACTCCATCGGTTACCCCCACCTTAACGTCAAGATCGGGGCCACCCACGCCGGTGTCTCGGTGGGGGAGGACGGGGCCACCCACCAGTGCAACGAGGATATCGCACTGATGCGCACCATCCCCGGCATGACCATCATCAACCCCGCCGACGACGTGGAGGCCCAGGCCGCCGTGCTGGCCGCCGCCGAGTACAACGGGCCGGTCTACCTGCGGTTCGGCCGCCTGGCCGCCCCGGTGTTCAACGGCCCGGACTACCGGTTCCAGATGGGCAAGGGGGTCACCCTCCGGGAGGGGAGCGACGTCACCATCATCGCCACCGGCATCCTGGTCTACGAGGCGGTGCTGGCCGCCGAAGCCCTGGCCGCCGAAGGTATCTCCACCCGGGTCATCAACATCCACACCATTAAGCCCCTGGACCGGGAACTGGTGGTAAAGGCCGCCAAAGAGACCGGCGCCCTGGTCACTGCCGAGGAGCACTCGGTCATCGGCGGCCTGGGGGCCGCTGTGGCCGAGGCCATCGGGGAGGAGTGCCCGGTGCCGGTGGTCCGCATCGGCATCAAGGACAGCTTCGGCCACTCCGGCAAGGGCGGGGAACTGCTGAAGGAGTACGGCCTTTGCAGCGAAAACATCGCCGCCGAGGCGAAGCGCGCCCTGGCGCTGAAAACCAAGTAAGAAGCTGTACCGATCGCCGAAGTGTAAAGATCGGCGACCGGCAAAGGCCCCGCGCTGTCCTTGCTCCAGCGCGGGGCCTTTGGTCCATTTATGGGGGAAGGGGAGGGGAAGCCTGTGGCACGGAGGAGACGGCGGGGGACCGACGGGATGGCTGTCATGCTGTACGCCTACCTTTTGGTGGCCTTTGGGCTGACCATGGGTTGGCGGACCCTCTTTGACCCCACCTTCCTGCCCAACGTCAAGCCGCCCATCCCCATCGAGGCCCTGACCCTGGAGGAGTTTTTGAAGCTGTCGGCCACCGAGTTGAACACCGCCTCCCGGCTGGAGTTGATGCAGCTGCCGGGGATCGGGGAGGTGCTGGCCCAGCGGATCATGGACTACCGGGACCAGCACGGCGGCTTTACCTCGGTGGATGAGTTGATCCAGATCAAGGGCATCGGGGAAAAGAAGCTGGAGGAACTGCGGGACTACGTCTATGTGGAGGTTTGGTAGCTACTTGCGGTTTTGGTCCACCCGGCGCTTGGCGTCCTCCACCGCCAGGTTGCTTTCCTCCGACCAGCCCTCCCCGGTGGGGATGTCGTACTGTGTCAGGGCGTTGGTGACATAGGCGTGGCCGGACCGGTCCTCCTGGTCGATGGTGGCCTGGTTGCCGTGGAGATAAAGGGTGCCGTCCTTCTCCCCGGGCTTTGGCTTTCTGTGGCACATAACAGACACGCTCCTTTGGTTCAAAGGTATTTTTTCAGTATTTCAATGTTTCGCCGCTGGGTGTTCACCAGTTCCTCACCCAGTTCCCGGATACGGGGGTCCTCCACCACCGATTGGTTCAGTTCCCGGGTCATTTTGGTGATGCCCATGGTGTCCCCCTTGATGACCATGTCGGCGATGTGGGAGGCAGAGTTATCCATCAGGGTGTTCATCTGCACCCCGGTCCAGATGCCCATTTTGGACACCGGCCCGGCCTCGGTGATCTCCATATGCCGCTGGGCCATCATCTGCCGGGCGGTGCGGGCGATCTGGGCCAGCTTGGCCTGGTGGGTGATGAGTTCGGCGGAGATGCTGGTATCCTCCACCTTGGGCAGCAGGGTGTCGATGGAATAGATGCCGGTATTGGCGTTCTGGTAGATCTCCTCCAGAAGGTTTTCTTCATACATGGTTTTTGTTTCCTCGCTTATCTCTTGGATAGATGGACATTTTGTCCTGTATTAGAACCTGTATTCACAACCGTCTAACGCAGTCAGGCCGGGTCTTTTTCCGCCCTGCTGCGTTAAAGATCCTTGCAATACACCAAGTATTGACTGCGGATCTTTGCCTTGCAGGACGAAAAAATCCCTCGCCCTGCCTGCATCATCC
>CAJUFR010000012.1 GCA_910585525.1 uncultured Angelakisella sp. | reverse complement strand
GTTTTTCCTCCCCGCCGGGCATCTGGGCAAAGACCTTCTCCATCTCCAGGGTGATGCCCCCGTCGGTGGTAAGGCACACCGGCCCCGTCTTGAGCCGCACCGACAGCCGGACCTCCTTCACCTGGTCCCCCAGCGCCGCCTTCATGCAGTCCAGCAGTTCCTTTTCTTTGTCGTTCTGCTCCTTGACCTGGTCCTTCTCCTCCTGGCTGGCCAGGTCCAGGTCGCCGTCGGACACCGACTTGAAGTCGTGCTCCCCGTATTTCCCCAGCGCCCGGACACAGAACTCGTCCACATCGTCGGTGAGGTAGAGGATCTCGTACCCCTTTTCCTTCACCAGTTCGGTCTGGGGCAGGTGCTCCAGCTGCTCCCGGCTCTGGCCGCAGGCGTAGTAGATGGCCTTCTGGTCCTCCTTCATCCGGCTGGCATACTCCTCCAGGGTGGTGGGCTTCTCCCCCTGGGAGGAGTGGAACAGCAGCAGGTCTTTCAGAAGGTCGCCCTGGGCGCCATAGGTGCTGTAGACCCCGAACTTCAGCTGGAGGCCAAAGGCTTTGAAGAACTCCTCGTACTTGTCCCGGTCGTTTTTCAGCATCAGGCCCAGTTCGCTGGCGATCTTCTTCTCCAGCCGCCCGGCGATGAGTTTTAGCTGGCGGTCATGCTGGAGCATTTCCCGGGAGATGTTCAGGCTCAGGTCCTGGGAATCCACCAGGCCCTTGACGAAGCTGAAGCAATCGGGGAGCAGGTCGGGGCAGCGGTCCATGATGAGGACGCCGCTGGCGTAAAGCTGCAAGCCCTTTTCATAATCCCGGTTGTAGTAGTTATAGGGGGCCCGGGCGGGGATGAACAACAGGGCGTTGTAGGTGGCCGCCCCCTCGGTGTTGCTGCGGATGACCCGCAGGGGGGCGGTGAAGTCCCCGAACTTGTCCTGATAGAACTGGTCCATCTCCTCATCGGTGACCTCGGCCTTGGCTTTCTTCCAGATGGGCACCATGGAATTGAGGGTCTCCACCTCCTGGTAGTCCTCGTACTGGTCCTCGGTGCCCTCCTTTTTGCGGCTACGGGTCATCTCCATGCGGATGGGGTAGCGGATGTAGTCGGAATACTTCTTCACCAGCCCCTGGATGCGGTAATCGGAGAGGAATTCGTCGTAGTCCTCCTCCTCGGTGTTGTCCTTCAGGGTGAGGATGATGGTGGAGCCCACCTCGTCCTTCTGGCAGGGGGTGACGGTGTAGCCGTCGCTGCCGTCCGATTCCCAGCACCAGCCCTCATCGCTGCCCGCTGGGCGGGTGAGGACCTGGACCTTCTTAGCCACCATAAAGGCGGAGTAGAAGCCGACGCCGAACTGGCCGATGATGTCGATATCCTCCGCCGCGCCGTTCTCCTCCTTGAAGGCCAGGGAGCCGCTTTTGGCGATGGTGCCCAGGTTCTGCTCCAACTCCTCCTTGTTCATGCCGCAGCCCCGGTCGCTGATGGTGAGGGTCCGGGCGTCCTTGTCGGGCCTTACCTCGATGAACAGTTCCTCTCGGGCCAGGCCGGTCTCGCCGCCGGAAAGGGAACTGTAATACCGCTTGTCCATGGCGTCGCTGGCGTTGGAGATCAACTCCCGGAGGAAGATCTCCTTGTGGGTATAGATAGAATTGATCATCAGTTCCAGCAGGCGCTTGGATTCGGCCTTGAACTGCTTCTTGGGCATGGTGCCCACCTCCGTTTTTATATTTTTGGCACTCGTTATGACTGAGTGCTAACAATGATTCTATTATAGCCGATTTCCCGGAAAAATCAATGGCTAAATTGTGAATTTTGAAGGGGGGAGGGGGGCTCTGACAAAAGGAGGCCCCCCGCTCGGGGGGGAGCGGGGGGAAGTTAGAAGCAGCTATTTGAATTCAATAAATTGCCCAATAGTATTATCCCCCCATATATACGCAGTTCCATCCTTGCACAAAATAGTCCCGTTGTAATTACCCATCGCCCCAAAGACAACATCTGTATAGCCCATGTCACGTGGTTCCGGTATCAGTTCAAAGCCGGTGGGCGGGTCGCCGGTTTGGTTCTTTTCATCGACCAGGCCACGCATATCTAATCCCCAACAATATGCTCTGCCCTCCTGGCTGATCGCCATAGCGGTAAACTCTCCGCTGCTGATGGCGATGATATTTTCCAGCCTTTTTTGGTACAGGTCCTCTGTGATCTGAATATCTGTATTGGCATCCGATATACCGGAAAGCGGATGTCCGTAAACATAGACCTTTCCACTTTCCGAAAGGGCGATCACATTGAAATCCGTAACTGCAATATCCACGATCTTCTCTGGAAAAATGATTTTTTCTGGTGTTTCATGATGAAAGCTAGGGGTGGTAT
The DNA here is from genome assembly GCA_910585525.1 of uncultured Angelakisella sp. Classification (GTDB taxonomy): domain Bacteria; phylum Bacillota; class Clostridia; order Oscillospirales; family Ruminococcaceae; genus Angelakisella. The sequence continues at coordinate 55,092 of CAJUFR010000012.1, read as the reverse complement.
AACTATGGTCCCCAAGCAAAAGTCCCTGATAATACACCTCTCCATCCTCGGACAGAAAAACATGGATAAGCGCGGAAGCCGCCAGCCGTTGGCACCGGAAGGGAAGTTCCAACCTTCTCAGATCGGTCTCAAAGCTATCTGCATCCTCCCTTCCCAGGCTTCGGTCGTACTCGTCCAGGCTTTGGTATCCGGTAATGTCCAAACCAGTGCAATAAACATGACCATCAGTGGAAAGATAGATAGAAAACGGTCCCGGAGAGATTACTTGCTTTACTTGAAAGCCGAGATCTATTTTTTGCGGTGTTAAAATGTTCTCGCCATCCTGCCCCAGTTGGTTAAGATAGTTTAACCCCCATCCATATAGGTCGCCATTTTCTGTAATGGCATAGGAAACAACACTGGAAAAAGCGTCCACTACAGGGGCAGGGAACCGATGCCTTGTGGGCGGAAACGGGTGTACATCATCTCCGCCGCCCCCTGTTCCGTTCCCGATGCCGTAAAAAACATTCCCGCCCCATAAGATCAGATCCCCGTTTTTCATGATCGCCGTTGGGGTCCCACCCTCGCAGAAAAGTTTTTCAATATCTGCCGCTACTACTTCTTTTTCTTCCACGGTGACGACTGGGGGGACAGATAGGGTTGGCTCCTTCTCCTGGTCGTCCTGTTCTGGTGGCGCTTCCGGCTGACTTGAACCTGGGGAAGCCGCCGGAGAGGAGTTCTCCAACGGCTTCCCCGCCGGAACGGGGCCACAGCCAGAAAGGAAAACTAACAGGGCTAATGCAAATATCAGTAGTTTCTCTTTCATGGTGTTTTCCATTCCCTTTGCTTAAAATTTATTCTCTGCCCCACTGGACATCGGGGGTTCTTTTATCTGGGGCGCGGGGGGCGCGGGGGTTGGGAAGGATGCCTACTTATTTTTTGCCTTTGATATGCTTATAAAGGAAATAGCTTACCAAATCAATATGCACTAAAAAGCCAATATAAACCAAAGAGAGGTTTAGGCTTGAGTAGCTGCAAAAGTTTAGAACGAACAACAAAACGGCGATAGGAATGACGACACCATATGCTATTCCTAAAATATATATCATGATAAGATCCCTCCATTTATAAGGTGAGCTGATAAAATGTTCAAAATAGATTTACTTAATTTGAAATTATTATACTGTAATTACAATAAAATGTCAATCGATATTAAATGTTTTTAAAAACACTCCCTGACCCCCCGTTCCCAAGCGGCCTAACGCCCCGCCATCTCTCACCCCTTGACTTTAATAAAATTAAAGTATATACTAAATATAGTTAAAATCAAATCAAAAAAGAACTTTAAGAAAGGAGGCGAGAAGATGACCCTGGAGACGCTGCCCGACTGGCTGGCGGCATTGGACGAGGAGGACATGGGGTTTATCCGCAAGTTCGTCCTGTCCTCCGGCTCGCTGAAGGAGATGGCGGGGCTGTACGGCGTCACCTACCCCACGGTGCGGCTGCGGCTGGACCGGCTCATCCAGAAGATACGCCTGGGGGAGAGCGCCGCCGCCGACCCCTACGTCACACTGGTGAAGCGGCTGGCCATGGAGGACAAGATGGACTTCGAGACCGCCAAGCTGCTCATCAGCCAGTACAAAAAGGCCACAGACCAAAAGGAGGAACGATAAATGCTGTTGACATGGAGGATCATATTATTTTTTCTGCTGTTCATCGGGCAGTTCCCGCTGCAATATTTCCTCAGCACCCGGGAGGGGAACTGGCCGGGGCGGGTGCTGCCGGTGCTCAACGCCCTGATAGGGGTGGTCTGGGCCCTCAACGCCACCACGGTGGCGGCGGCTTTGGCGGGATTTTTGCTGGGGGGCGGCATCTGGTGCGCCATCCACCTGCTGCTGTACTACGCCGGCCGGGGCAAGGTGAAGCGCCGCCGGGCCGACCAGGTGGATAAAATGAACATCCAGGACCTGGGGTAGGGGAGACCATCGGAAAAATTTTTCTTGCATTTATGGCGCGGTGGTGGTAATATTATAGCAAGGTAGTCAAAACTATTTAATGTAGTTTTGAAAACTATATCACTCCGTTCCGTCCACCGCCTTGCAAAAAACCGGCCCAGTGGGGTATAATAGCCAAGAAAAAACGCCGGACAAGGAACAGGAGGAACAGGACATGGATAGTTTGGAAGTGGCGAAGCTGACCCTGAACGACGGGGGCTATACCTGTGTGATCGCCAGCGGGGGCAAGGTCATCTTTACCTCCCGGAAGCGTGGTGTCAAGCCGCTGGTGGACTATTACCGCCAGTGGGGCCAGGCCCATCCCGGGGCCGCCCTGGCGGATAAGGTCATTGGGCGGGCGGCGGCGATGCTGGCCCGGCTGGCCTGCATCGGGGAGGTCTATGCCGGGGTCATCAGCGCCCCTGCGCTGGAGGAGTTGGAAAAGGCCGGCATCACCGCCGGCTTTGGAGAAAAAGTGGAAGCGGTACGCAACCGGGCGGGCACCGGCCTCTGTCCCATGGAGCAGCTTTCCCAGGGGGTGGAGGATCCCCGGGAGATGCTGGCCCGGGTGGAGGACTTTCTGGCAAGGATAGCCAAGGGGTAAGGCCCCGGCACCTTTCCTGACCGCTTCCCTCTGTAAGGAGGTATCACCATGGAAAATGTTATGATGCGGTCGGGAGGCTTTGCCAAGCGCTACACCCTGGGGGAAGAGGTGATGAATGCTGTCACCCACGGCCTGGGGGCGATGCTGGGGGTGGCGGGGGGGACGCTGCTGATCGCTTCCTCCGCCCTCCAGGGGGACCCCTACAAGCTGGCGGGGTCCATCGTTTACGCCATCTCCCTGGTGGTGCTCTACCTCTGTTCCACCCTGTACCACAGCATCGCCAGTCCCAGGGCCAAGGAGGTGCTGCGGGTATTCGACCACTGCACCATCTTTCTGCTCATCGCCGGGACCTATACCCCCTTCACCCTGGTGACGCTGCGGGAGAAGGGCGGCTGGCTGCTCTTCGGGGCCATCTGGGGGGCGGCGGTGGTGGGGATCACCCTCAACGCCATCAGCCTGCGCCGGTTCGAGAAGCTGTCCCTGGTTTGCTACGTGGTGATGGGCTGGGCGGTGGTGTTCCACGCCGGGACGCTGGCGGCGGCCCTCAGCCCGGCGGGGCTGTGGCTGCTGGTGGCCGGGGGGCTCTGCTACACCGGGGGCATCGTTTTTTACAGTATCCACCGGCCCTATCTCCACGGCATCTGGCACCTGTTCGTGCTGGCGGGCAGCGTCTGCCATTTCCTCTGCATCTGCTGGGATGTCATCGGCTAATGGGTCACGCCTTTTTCTTTTGCCAGGGGGTACCAGCCATAACCGGCGGCGGGTCGGGGGACTATAAGAGAGCCGGGGCATCCCCCGGCGACCCCCCGGAAAGGAGCGACCAAGACCATGGCAGACCTTACCACCAGGGAGTTAGGCTCCCTGACCGACCAGCTGACCCGGGAACAGGTGCTGGTAAAGAAATACAAGATGTACGGCGCCCAGTGCTGCGACCCCCAGCTGCGGATGAAATGCCAGCAGGTGGCGGCCCGGCACCAGAACCACTACAACACGCTGCTGAACCAGCTTAGCTGAAGGAGGGGAAAGAGATGGCAGAGATCAACCCCACCTTTGGGGACCGGGAGATCATAGACGACATGCTGGCCTCCCAGAAGCAGATGACGGCGGACTACAACACCGCCGCCAACGAGTGCGCCTCCGGGGCGCTGCAAAGCGAGTTTATGACGCTGCTGGGGGAGGAGCACCAGATCCAGATGGAACTCTTCCAGGAGATGCAGAAGCGGGGCTGGTACCCCACCGAACAGGCCAGCCAGCAGAAGATCAGCCAGGCCCGGGAACAGTTTATGGGCACCAACAGCTGACCAGCAGCAAGACCGCCTGTCTACCGGGTATGGTAGGCAGGCGGTCTGTTATTAGAATTTTTTCCCCTTTTTCCCGCCGGGGTTCCGGCGGCCGGCGGCGTAGGGGCCGGGGCAGATATCCATGACCTCCCGAGGGGGCTGGATGAGGGCCTTCTCGTACTGGCAGGTCCATTGGATATCCTGGCGGATGGTGCCGGAAGGGTCAACGCCGTCGATGGTCTCCCCGCTCTTTACCGGGGCGTCGTTGTCGTAAAGGTAGCTGGCGATGTTGTAGAGGTAGTTCACCGCCGCGTTGGGGTCCAGGCCGTGGAAGTGCAGCTGCACATCCGGCAGGCCGATGGCGTACATCCCCAGGGTGTCCATCACCATGTCGTCGCTGTCCTGGATGTTGAAGAACCGGACATTGACCCCGAACCAGAGGAAGCGGTCCTCCCCCTTGAGGGGGTTGTTCAGCACCTTCTCACGCTCCAGCAGCTTGCCGGAGGAGGGCACCCACACCCCGATGGCGGTGGGGAAGAGGGCCAGAGCCGTCTCCAGCCAGCCGGTGAGCAGCTGGCACCGCTCCTTGTAGGGCAGCCCCGAGGCCATGAAGTCACTGAGCAGCATCCCGTAGTGGAACTGGGCCAGGAAGCTGTCCTTGTCCTCCAGGTCCCAAAGCTGGCTGCGCTGGAAGGCGTCCAGCTTATCCTGGCTGAAGGGGGCAGGCTCCCCCATCAGCACCTGGGCGGGGACGGTGCCGTTGTTATATTCCACCGGGAAGCGGCGCACGGCATAGGAATAGATGCCGCCCGTGGAGACGGTGTCCACCTCCCCGAACCGCTCCGCCAGGGCGTCCTGTACCGCCTGGGGGGAGGGGCGCTCCGGGGCCTCCCGGAACAACAGCTGCATCCAGATAAGTTTGTGGAAATCCGGCATCTCCTGATCCAGATCCTGCTGGAAAACCTGATCCTCTGCCATAGAAAAATCCTCCTTCTCAGAAACCGATCTTCAGCGTCATGCCATCCAGCGCCGCCCCGGGGGAGCGGGTGATGGGCAGCTTTTCCTCCGCCGAGGAGCCGATGGTCTCCCCGTGCTGCAAATAGACGTCGTTGTTGAGGAGGTAGCCGCAGACATCGTACAAAAATTCAAAGATATCCCCGGGGGCGTGCTGGCTGTCCACCACCTCCAACTCCTCCCGGCCGAAGGTGTTGAGGCCGTAGGTGTAGCCGCAGAAGCCCTTCTCGCCACGGTAAAGGCCCACATAGATCCAGTCCATGATGGGCAGTTCCCCGTGGGCCATGTCCTCCGCCACCCGGAGGTAGTGGTCGGGGGCCAGCACGGTGCCGGAGGTGTAGATGCCCAGCGCCCCGGGCTGGGCCAGGCAGCTGGCCGCCACGGCGACGAACAGCTTGCCCTGCTCCACCGGGGTCAGCTTTTGATCCACCACGGCGATGAGGATGTGGGCGGTGTGGGAGGCGGTGACCTCCACCGCTTCCTTCCAGAAGTAGTTGGCGGCGGCGTAACGCTCCGCCTCCCCGTCCGGCACCTTGCCCGGCATCAGGGAGAGGGCCACCATCGCCCCGTTCACCTTAATAACAGCGATGTTTGGTTCGCTGGCGTCCTCCTCATCCCCGGGGTCGGGCCGGATGCCCCACTTCCGGGAGAGGGTGTCTAGAATGGCCTTTTGGTCCCATTTGGGGCTGTCCAGCAGCACGAAGCCGATAAAGCCCTCCTTGTCCTTTTCCTCCGGCTGGTCGTTCTGCTCCAGGGGAACCCCCTGGGGCTCTTGGCTCTTCTTTTTCTTGTTGAACATGCCGTCGAACAGTCCCATTTTCTCATCCTCCTGACCCTCTGGCTGTTTTCTCCATGATAGCACGAAACAGGGCGGCTGTCCAGCGAGGGAGGGACAAAACGCAATTTAACGGGAAAACTGACGGGTACGCCTTGATTCTTTGTTTGTGTTTGGTGTATAATAAAGACGAACTGTAATTTTTTCGTCAAACCTACCCCAGAACAGAGGAGGAACGGCCCGCCTTTTACCCGCCGGGGGCCAGAGTTTTTACATGGAGATCAAATTTAAACCCAGGGGAGTTTGCTCCCAGGCCATCCGCCTGGAGCTTACCGACGGCATCGTCCACAACGTCCGCTTTACCGGGGGCTGCCCCGGCAACACCCAGGGCCTCTGCCGCCTGGTGGAGGGGATGGAGGCAAAAGAGGTGGTGTCCCGGCTGCGGGGCATCCGCTGCGGCTTCAAGTCCACCTCCTGCCCCGACCAGCTGGCCAGCGCCCTGGAGCAGGTGCTTTCCGCCCAGGAGCCCCAGCAGGGGTGACCCGTTACAGACCGAAGCGACCCCAAATCCCCACCGTCCGCCCAGGGCGGGGAAGGAGCGTGCCAGATGGCTTTTACAGATGAGGACATCAAGATCTACGATGGAGAAGAGCCGGTCCCCACAGGGCTGGGGGCGGAGGATTCCGCCGCCCGGTACGTGGCCCACCGTGACAACGGCAACCTGGAAAAGACCCGCCAGCTGGGGGAACTTCTGGCACAGACCCTGGTGGGGGACGCCGGGCGGCTGGCAGAGGACCCCTATGGCCAGCAGAAGCTGGTGCTGCTCTCCTTCCTCATCTCGGACGAGTTGGAGGCGGCGCTCACCGACGCCATGCTGCGCCAGTCCGCCGCCGCGGCCTTCCGCCGCCGGGTGGAGGAACTGGACCCGGCGATACACGGCATCATCACTGATTCCGCCGCCTTCACCCTCTACATCCTCCACGACCGCCAGGTGGGCAACGAGGAGTGCGGCCAGGTGCTGGCCAACCTCTGCGACCGGGACAGCGACGAGACACTGATCCAGGAGGGCAACGCCCTGGCGGAGGAGTACCGGGGGCTCTTCTCCGGCATCATCCAAAGCTATACCTTTAAGGAGTTGTAAACATTTTGGTAACTTCTCCGCAATAGGCGGTCAGGCCCCTTGTTTTCTTTGCCGGAATGGGTTACAATAAAGAGGATAGGGGAGGGGACGTCCCTGCCCGTCCAAATCTTTTACCGAAATGGGGGAGAGCCGATGGCAACGCATGAACCGACCATTTCCTTTTCCATCGCCGAGGATAGGGAGAAGGAAGTCAAAAAGATCCTCACCACCGTCTACGAGGCGCTGCGCCAGAAGGGCTACAACCCCATCAACCAGATTGTGGGGTACATCCTCTCGGAGGACCCCACCTACATCACCACCTATAACAACGCCCGCAGCCTCATCCGGCACATCGACCGGGACGAACTGCTCCAGATGCTGCTCAAGTCCTACCTCAACGTATGACGCCAAGCCGTCCGGCAACCCGGGCGGCTTTTTCCGTGAGAGAATGGAGGGATAGTTATGCCACAGATGAACAAGGGCGGGAAATTTATTTTCGGCAGGTCGGTCATCCGGGGGGACGGCGGCGTCCAGATACCGCCCCAGGCGGTGGAGGAGTACGGCATCACAGGGGAGGGGAAGGTCTATCTCTTCACCGGCAGCAAGAGCACCGGCGGGTTTTGCGTCACCCGGAAGGGGCTGCTGGGGCCGTCCAAGCTGGGGCACATCCTGGCGGAACTTCCCGGGCTGGAGGGTTATGCCCTGGGGCCGGGAGAGTTCATCCGGTACAAGGGCCGGGCCTACTGCTGGGCGGATATATCCCCAGAGGGGCGGCTGGTTCTGACCCCGGGGATGCTGGACCTGCTGAGGTTGGAGCCCGGCATGGAGCTGCTCTCCATCCGCAGCAGCGACATCGCCTTCACCATGGGGGCAAAGGGCCCGCTGGTGGAGCGCTCGGAGGCGTACACCGGGGAGATACCGGTCTTTTGAGGTTTACAACCCCCGGTAAACGTGGTATACTAATAAAATAGTGATATTAAGACCGAAAAGGAGGTCCGCCCTTATGGCAGAAACCAAGATGCCCATGTACAAGGGGAAACCCCTGGTGCGCAGCGGCAATACCGTCTACTACGGCCACCCGGCAGAGAAATATGTAGCCATGCTCCAGATACTGGGCACCAGTGGAGAGATCGCCGGCGTGCCCATCTCCGACCGCGTCCTGGTCCAGATACTCTCCACCGACGAGAGCCTGCCCCCCATGAAGCGCATCATCAAGAAGGCGGAGAAGAAGGGGATCTACCAGGCGCTGAACATCGCCAGCATCTGGCTGGAGCGGAGCCTGAACAGCTGAGGTCGCTGTTTGTTGCCCAAAGGGGCCGGCATCCCTCGCAAAACACCCGTCCACCTACCGGTGGACGGGTGTTTTTGGGTGGTGGAAGGGGGTTCAGCAGGCGTGGCGGTACCTATTTCTCCCGCCCAGTATACTCCTTCACCAGCGCCACAAACTTATTGCTCAACAGCAGCAGCGCAATCATATTCGGTATCACGATAAACCCAACCGCCATGTCCGCCAGGGACCAGATCGCCTCAATGGGCATCGTCACAGCGATGATAGGCGGCAGGAAGAAGAACCACTGAAGGATCTTAACACTCCTTTCCCCAAAGAGATACCCCACACTGGTGCGGTACTCCACAAAGAACCCCAGATAGCTGGAATAGGTGAACAGGATCACGGCGATGCAAAGCACCCAGGTCCCCGCGTTGCCCAGCACGCTGCGGAAAGCCGCAAAGGTAAGGACCACGCCGGTCTCGCCGCTGCTCCAGACGCCGCTGGTGATGATGGCCAGGGCGGTGAGGGTACAGACGACCACGGTGTCGATGAACACCTCCAGGATGCCGTACATCCCCTGGTGAGCGGGGTGGTCGGTCTGGGCGGTGGCGTGGACGGTGGCGGCGGTGCCTTCACCGGCCTCGTTGGAGAAAATGCCCCGGGCAGCGCCCCGGCCCATAGCCAGCGAGAGGGTGGAACCCACGAAGCCGCCCACGGCGGGGGCAGGGGCAAAGGCGTACTTGAAGATCATGCCAAAGGCGGAAGGAACGTTGCCGATGTTGGCGATGATGACCACCAGGCAGCCCAGGATGTAGAGGGCGCACATGGGGGGCACCACCTTGCCGCAGAAGCTGCCGATCTTCTTGATGCCGCCCCGCATGATGACAAAGATGCTCAGCGCCACCAGGACGACGCCGCTGACGATAAGAGGGATATGGAACACGTCCTGTGCCGAGGTGGCCAGGGTGTTGGTCTGGACAAAGCAGGCGTCGGTGACCACCAGCACAAAGAGGGCCACGGCGTAGAAGCCGCCCAGGAACTTGCCTATGCCGCCGCCCAGGCCCTTTTTGATGTAGTACATGGGGCCGCCGTAGTATTCGCCGTCCTCACCCTTTTCCCGGTAGGCCACCGAGAGGGTGACCTCCGCCATCTTGGTCATCATCCCCACCAGGGCGATGACCCACATCCAAAAGACGGCGCCGGGGCCGCCCACGGCGATGGCAGCCGCCACGCCGGCGATGTTGCCGCTGCCCACGGTGCCGGCCAGCACGGTGGAAAGGGCCTGGAAGGGGTTCAGGGTGCCGTCGCCGGTGGCGGAGGTGTTATTCTCCTTGCCGAACAGTTCCCCCACGGTCTTTTTCCAGATGGTCTTGACGCCGGTGAACTGGAAGAAGCCGGTGCGGGCGGACAGGTAGAGACCGACCCCTACCATCAGGATCATCAGAGGTGTGCCCCACAGGAACTCGGTGACGCTTACCAGCTTATCAAACATGGTTTTCCCTCCTGTAATTATGTCCTTGTTACGTCCTCAAACCTTTAAAAACTGGGCCAGGCGCCGTCCCAGACGATGCGCCGGTAGTTCTCCCGGTCGGTGTCCCCCTCGGTGGAGATGCATAGCACCCGGGAATCGCTGCCAAGGCCCAGGGGCTCCCGGAGCCAGTCCAGGCTGGGGTTCTGCATCAGTTCGGCCACCAGCCCCAAGGTGACGGCGCCACTTTCGCCGGAGATCACCCGGGTATCCCCGTTGACAGGGTTGCCCAGGACGCGCATCCCCTTGGCCGCCACGTACTCGGGGCAGGAGATGAAGTGGTCAGCGTGGTCCCGCAGGATATCCCAGCCGATGGTGCAGGGCTCGCCGCAGGCAAGGCCCGCCATGATGGTCTGCATCTCGCCGGTGACGCAGTACCGCTCCCCGGCCCGGGCGCTGCGGTAGATGCAATCCGCCTTGTTGGGTTCCACGATGGTGATGACCGGCTCGTCGCCGTAGCAGTCCCGCAAAAAGCCGGTGATGCCGCCGGACATGGCCCCCACCCCTGCCTGGAGGAAGATGTGGGTGGGCTTTTCTACCGACAGCTGCCGCAGCTGCTCGGCGGCCTCCAGGGCCAGGGTGGTGTAGCCCTGCATGATCCACCGGGGGATGTCCTCGTACCCCTCCCAGGCGGTGTCTTGGACCATGACCCAGCCGTATTTTTCCGCCCCCTGGTTGGCCAAGCGCACAGCGTCGTCATAGTTCAGTTCGGTGATGGAGGCGTCGGATCCCAGGGCCCGGATGTTCTCCAGCCGCTCCAGGGCCGAGCCCTTGGGCATGTAGACCACCGACTTCTGCCCCAGGCGGTTGGCGGTCCAGGCCACGCCCCGGCCATGGTTGCCGTCGGTGGCGGTGACGAAGGTGATATCCCCCAGCTTTTCCCGAGTCTCCTTGCCGGTCATCCGGTCGTAGGGGAGTTGGCCGATATCCACCCCCAGCCGCCCGGCCAGGTAGCTGCCGATGGCGAAGCTGCCCCCCAGCACCTTGAAGGCGTTGAGGCCGAAGCGGTAGCTTTCGTCCTTGACATAGACCCCGCCCAGGCCCAGTTCCTTTGCCAGGCCGGAAAGATCGGCCAGGGGGGTGACTGAATACTCCGGGAAGCTGGCGTGGAAGGCCCGGGTGCGCTTGGCGGTCTCCACCCCGAAGGGGGTGACGTCGCTGCGGGCCCCGGCGGGGCGGGGCGGCGACACGAGTTTAAAGCATCCGTCCATAGTGGTTCCTCCTTTTGTCAAACCGATATGCGATATATCGTTTGATGTTATTGTATCACTCTTTTTCTGATATGCAATATATTGGAGCAAAAATCGTAACATATCATAAATATTTTATCTATGATTTGTTCAAAAAGGAGAGAAACCCCCCCGGAGAAGAGATGGCTCCGTCTTGCATACAGCGGGTTTTTCCTGTAAAATAGGGATATTCGTGAGAAAAAGGAGAGCCCTGCTTATGCCCATCCCGCCCCAGACCCAGATCCTCCCACGCACCACCGCCAAGGAGCGGGTCTACCAGACCCTGCGCCAGTGGATCATCAACGGGACGTTACAGCCCCGGGAACGGCTCAACGACGTGGAGTTGGCCCGCTATTTTTCGGTCTCCCGCACACCGGTGCGGGAGGCGCTGCAGCTGCTCAGTGAAAAAAAGCTGGTGCAGATCGTCCCCTCCAGCGGCACCTACGTGGCCCCCATCGACGACCAGGACATGGCCCATGTCTACCAGTTACTGGTGGCCCTCCAGTCCCTGGCCCTGGAACTCTGCATCCGCACCATCACCCCGGAGCAGCTGGAGCGGCTGGAGGAGTTGAACGAACACTTTTCCCGCTGCTGCGCCGCCGGGACGCCGGAACAGGCCAGCGAGGCCGACTACCAGTTCCACCAGTACCTCTGCGGCCTGTCGGGCAACCCCTATCTTCTCAGCTTTTCGGAGCAGCTGGAACTCCAGGCCTGCCGTAACGAGAACCGGTTCTTCCAGGAGGACGCCCAGTCGGCTCAAAGCTACCAGAACCACCGCAGCATCCTGGAGGCGCTGCGGGCAGGGGACCTGGAGGGGGCCAAGGCGGAACTGAAGAAAAACTGGGATGTCTCGCTGCGCTGGATGCTGGACAACCCGTCCAAGGCTGAAAATTAAATAAGGAGGGACCCTCTGTGAGAAGGATACGGATATTTGACACCACCCTCCGGGACGGGGAGCAGGCCCCGGGCTGCACCATGAACCCCCGGGAGAAGGTGGAACTGGCCCGCCAGCTGGAGCGGCTGGGGGTGGACGTCATCGAGGCGGGGTTCCCCGTTTCCTCCCCCGACGACTTTGAGGCGGTGCAGGCGGTGGCAAAGACCATCACCCGGTCCACGGTGGCCGCCCTCTGCCGGGCGGTGCCGGGGGATATCGAGACAGCGGCCAAGGCGCTGGAGCCGGCCAAAAGGTCCCGGCTCCATGTCTTTATCGCCACCAGCGACCTGCATTTAAAGGAGAAGCTGAACATTACCCGGGAAAAAGCCCTGGAGATGATCGCCCAAAGCGTGGCCCTGGCCCGGAGCCTCTGCGATGACGTGGAGTTTTCCGCCGAGGACGCCACCCGCAGCGACCGGGAGTTTTTGCTCGCCGCCCTGAACACCGCCATCGACGCCGGGGCGGGCATCGTCAACGTCCCGGACACGGTGGGGTACATCACCCCGGAGGAGATGACCCAACTCATCACCTATTTAAAGGACAACCTCCACAAGGGGAAGGACGGGGAGGAGGTCCCCATCTCGGTCCACTGTCACAACGACCTGGGGATGGCGGTGGCCAACTCCCTGGCGGCGGTGCGGGCGGGGGCCAGCCAGGTGGAGGGCACCATCAACGGTATCGGGGAGCGGGCGGGCAACGTCTCCCTGGAGGAGATCATCATGGCCCTGGACACCCGGGGGCAGTTCTTCGGCCTGGAGACCGGCATCAACCTGCGGCAGATCTACCGCACCTGCCGCCTGGTCTCCACCGTCATCGGACAGAAGATACCCCCCAACAAGCCGGTGGTGGGCCGCAACGCCTTCAACCACGAGGCTGGCATCCACCAGCACGGGGTGCTCAAGAACCCCCTCACCTACGAGATCATGTCCCCCCAGGCCATCGGCATCTATGACAACGACCTGGTGCTGGGCAAGCACTCCGGCAAGCACGCCTTTGCCCAGCGGGTGGAGGAACTGGGCTACACCCTGCCGGAAAGCGTGCTGGAAAAGGCCTTCGCCCGATTCCTGGCCCTGGCGGACCGGAAGAAGAGGGTGACCAACAAGGACATCGAAGCCATCGTGGGGGCGGCGGGGTACACCATCCCGGAGACCTACCGTCTCCACAGCTTCGTGGTCAACAGCGGCACCGTCATTTCCGCCACGGCGGTGGTAAAGCTCATCCGGGACGGGGAGGAGATCGAGCATGTGGCCCGGGGGGACGGCCCCATCGACGCCGCCTTCAAGGCCATCGACCGCATCGTCAAGGTGGGCTTCCAGCTGGTGAACTACAGCATCCACTCGGTCACCGAGGGGGAGGACGCCCAGGGCGAGGTGGTGGTGAAGCTGCGCCAGGGGGAGCGCACCGTCACCGGCCGGGGGCTTTCCACCGATATCTTTGAAGCCAGCCTGAAGGCGTATCTCAACGCCGTCAATAAGATCATCGCCCAGTAAAGGAGGATAACAATGGACGAACTGCTGCGGTTCGAGGACCGCGCCGCCTTCCGGGCCTGGCTTGCCGGGAACAGCCGGACCAGCGGCGGTGTCTGGCTGGTGTTTGGCAAGGCCGGGGGGCCAAAAACCATCAAGGCGGGGGAGGCCCTGGAGGAAGCCCTCTGCTTCGGGTGGGTGGACGGGCAGATGCAGAGTATCGACAGCACCACCTACAAGAAATATTTCTCCCTCCGCCGGAAGAAAAGCAAATGGTCGGAGAAGAACAAGGCCCTGGTCCAGAAGCTGGAGGAAAAGGGGCTGATGACCGACCTGGGCCGGGAAAAGATACAGGAGGCCAGGGAGAACGGCCAGTGGGACGCCCCGGACCCCATGGTGACGGTGGGGGAGGAACAGGCGGCCCGGCTCGCCGCCCTGCTGGAGGGCCATGAGCCCGCCTTTACCAACTTCCAGGCCATGCCGCCGTCGGTGAGAAAGACCTACGCCCGGGCCTACTTCGACGCCAAGACCGACGCCGGGCGGGAAAAGCGCCTGGCCTGGATCGTGGACAGACTGGACAAAAACCTGCGGCCTATGTGACCGCAAAAAAGGAGGGCACCCATGGAGCCCAGGAGCATCGAGATATTTGACACCACCCTCCGGGACGGGGCCCAGGGGGAGGGCATCAGCTTTTCCCTGGAGGACAAGCTGAACATCGCCCAGAAGCTGTGCAAGCTGGGCATCGCTTTTGTGGAGGCGGGGAACCCCGGTTCCAACCCCAAGGACATGGAGTTTTTCCGCCGGGCCGGGGAACTGGTGTTGGGGGAGACCCAACTGGTTGCCTTCGGTTCCACCCGGAAGAAGGGGGGCTCCGCCAGGGAGGACGAGGGCTGCGCCGCCCTTCTCTCCGCCGGGACCCGGTGGGTGGCGGTGTTCGGCAAAAGCTGGGACCTCCACGTCCGGGACGTGCTGCGCACCACCCTGGAGGAAAATCTGGCGATGATACGGGACACCGTCTCCTTCCTCAAGGAGCAGGGGCGGATGGTCATATTTGACGCCGAGCATTTCTTTGACGGTTACCGGAGCCACCCGGACTACGCCCGCCAGGCGGTGCTGGCCGCCCGGGAGGCCGGGGCGGACCGGGTGGTCCTCTGTGACACCAACGGCGGCACTTTCCCGGACCAGGTGGGGGATATCACCGGGGAGATGGTGGGGCTGCTGGGCATCCCGGTGGGCATCCACGCCCACAACGACAGCGGCTGCGCCGTGGCCGCCGCCATGGCCGCCGTGGAGGCCGGGGCCAGCCAGGTCCAGGGCACCTACATCGGCTTTGGGGAGCGGTGCGGCAACACCAACCTTTCCACCATCATCCCCAACCTGCAATTAAAGAAGGGGTACCGCTGCATCCCGGATGAAAAGATGGTGCGTATCGGCAAGACCGCCCGGTTCATCGCCGAGGTGACCAACCTGGCCCTGCCCGCCAACATGCCCTATGTGGGGCGCAGCGCCTTTGCCCACAAGGGCGGGATGCATGTGGACGGGGTGACCAAAAACGCCGCCACCTTTGAGCACATCACCCCGGAGGCGGTGGGCAACCGCCGGAGCATCCTGCTGTCCGAGTTCGCCGGCCGCAGCGCCATCGCCAGCAAGGTGGCGGAGCTGGACAGCTCCATCACCCGGGACAGCCAGGTGACGGCGGAACTCATCGAGAAGCTGAAGGGCCGGGAGTACCAGGGCTACGCCTACGAATCCGCCGCCGCCAGCTTTGAACTGTTCGCCAGGAAGGAACTGGGCAAGTACCGCCCGGCCTTCGACCTGGAGTATTTCAAGATACTGGGGGAGCAGCCCGCCGTCAAGGTGGACCGCAGCTGCTCCGCCATCATCAAGGTGCGGGTGGGGGAGAGCATTGAGATGACCTCCGCCGAGGGGGACGGCCCGGTCCACGCCCTGGATATCGCCCTGCGAAAGGCGCTGGAGGTGTTCTACCCCAGCCTTTCAGAGGTGCGGCTCATCGACTACAAGGTGCGGGTGATGGAAAGCCACATGGCCACCGCCGCCACCGTGCGGGTCATCATCGAATCCACCGACGGCCTGTCCACCTGGACCACCGTGGGCTGCTCGGCGGACATCATCGACGCCAGCTGGCAGGCGCTGCGGGATTCCATGGAGTACAAGCTGATGCGGGACGGGGCGGTGTGAGCATAACAAAAAAAGCAGGGAATTTTCCCTGCTTTTTTCATGCCAGCTATTCCGTTTCATCGGTGCGGAGGGCAAGGTCGGAAAGATTTTGCAGCGCATATTCGACACACTGGACCACTAACTCGTTCCGACTGAGACCGTACTGGCTGGAAATCTGTTCCAGTTTTTCAATCGTAGTGTGTTCAAAGCGAATGGTGACAGCATCTTTTTTATATGGCTTTGGGATAAAATCTTTCAAAAACTCACCTCTTCCTCTTGTTAAATTCTACATTATATTGTATTCTATATATAGATTCTGATTCGATACCTAAAATAAATTCAAAATTAGTATCAAAATCGAATTCAACAAACAATGATGGGGGTAGGCCGCAGTATGAATCACTATACAAAAGCCTTCTATGAGTTCCTCGACCATTCCCAGTATCAAAAATCGGCCGACGCCATGTTTGTCGTTGTCTACTCCGCTTTCCAGGCGGGGTGGCTGGCAGCAGGGGGGGTGCTGCCGAAAAATACCATCCACGCAGCCTTCCCCGACTGGTTCCCCCCCAGCCCGGAGGAAAAAACCGAAGAAGAAAACAGAAACGAAAGGAGAGAGTGATATGGAAAACATTATGAGACCAGAGCCTTGGCAGGACCCGACAAGCAAATACATGCGGGAATTGGAGGACTTTAAGAAATGCAAAGGCTATTATGACATGATGAAGGAACTCTGTGATGAGAAAGAAAAAGACGATCTTTTCGCTAGGATAGAGAATTTTTATATTGAGATCGTAGAAGCGGCCTTCCATACAGGATGGTGTGTAGGGGCCTTTAATGGTCCTCATACGCCGGCAGACGTGGAATATATGCTCAAGCAAGAATGGATGCGAGAATGGATGCTGGAGCAGGAAGAGAAGGCAAAATAAAAAAATCTCCCATTTGCCCAAAAAGTAGTTGCATTCCCCCGGCGGATGCGCTATAATAATACGGCAATTTGGAGAACACACACGCCCCGATCTGTCTGTGGTTGCCGGAAACTTCCGGTAACAGGCGGAGATGACGGGCGTGGCGGCTCAAAAACGAAAGGAGAACAGAAACATGGCAGTCGTATCTATGAAGCAGCTCCTGGAGGCGGGCGTCCACTTCGGTCACCAGACCAGACGCTGGAACCCCAAGATGGCCCCCTATATCTTCACCGAGCGCAACGGCATCTACATCATCGACCTGCAAAAGACGGTCCGCAAGCTGGAGGAGGCCTACATGTTCGTACGTGACCTCTCCACCGAGGGGGGCGAGGTGCTGTTCGTCGGCACCAAGAAGCAGGCCGCTGATTCCATCCGCGAGGAAGCGGAGCGGGCCGGCGCCCACTACGTCAACTCCCGCTGGCTGGGCGGCATGCTCACCAACTACAAGACCATCCGTAAGCGCATCGCCCGCCTGGAGCAGCTGCGCAAGATGGAGGCCGACGGCACCTTCGACCGCCTGCCCAAGAAGGAAGTCATCAAGCTGAACCTGGAGATCGAGAAGCTGGAGAAGTTCATGGGCGGCATCAAGCACATGGATAAACTCCCCGGCGCCCTCTTTATCGTCGATTCCCGCAAGGAGAAGATCGCCGTGGCCGAGGCCCACAAGCTGGGCATCCCCGTTGTGGCCATCGTGGACACCAACTGCGACCCCGACGAGATCGACTACGTCATCCCCGGTAACGACGACGCCATCCGTGCCGTCAAGCTGATCTCTCAGACCATGGCCGACGCCATCATCGAGGGCCGCCAGGGCGCCCAGGGCGCCGCCGAGGCAGAGGCTGAAGCTGCCGAGGCCGCCGAAGCCTAAAGCCAGATAAGGAACACCAGTGCCCGAAGTCCCAGTGAGTTCGGGCACTTTCCGGGAAGAAGTAAAGATGATATAGGAGGAAACGAGAATGGCTTTTACCACCCAGGATGTAAAGAATCTTCGCGAGACCACCGGCTGCGGCATGATGGACTGCAAAAAGGCGCTGACCGAGACCGACGGCGACATGCAGAAGGCCATCGACCTGCTGCGGGAGAAGGGCCTTTCCAAGATCGCCAAGAAGGCCAGCCGCATCGCCGCCGAGGGCATCGTCTGCGCCATCCAGGACAAGGAGAAGAAGGTGGGCGTGGTCATCGAGGTCAACTCCGAGACCGACTTTGTCGCCAAGAACGCCACCTTTGTCCAGTTCGTGGAGGATTGCGCCAAGACCGTCCTGAATGAAAACCCCGCCGATGTGGACGCCCTGCTGGCCTGCACCATCGCCGGCGGCACCACCACCGTTGACGAGGCACTGAAGGAGAAGATCATCACCATCGGCGAGAATCTGAAGATCCGCCGCTTTATCCGCTACGAGGGCGATGTGGAGACCTACGTCCACGGCGGCGGCCGCATCGGCGTCATGGTCCGCTTCGAGGTGGAGGGCGCTCCCGACACCGCCGCTTTCCAGAGTTACGCCAAGGATATCGCCATGCAGGTGGCGGCCGCTACCCCCACCTACCTGGACAAGACCGGCATCCCCGAGGAGGTCATCGCCCACGAGAAGGAGGTCCTCACCAAGCAGGCCATCGACGAGGGCAAGCCCGCCAACATCGCCGAGAAGATGGTGATGGGCCGCATCAACAAGTTCTATAAGGAAGTCTGCCTGGTGGAGCAGCCCTTCATCAAGGACGGCGACATCTCCGTGACCCAGTTCACCGAGACCACCGCCAAGGAGTTGGGCGTCAAGATCCGCATCGTGGACTTTGTCCGCTTCGAGAAGGGCGAGGGCCTGGAGAAGCGCGAGGACAACTTCGCCGACGAAGTAGCCAGCATGATCAAGTGATGCGGCGGCGTGCCGCCGCTGTCAGGCCCTACATGGCCCCCTTACGGGGGCCTTTGTTTGTGCGGGGCGTTGGTGGGTGCCTGGAGTCTTGGGCGGTTGGGTCTGGGACTTCAGGCGCTTTTTTCTGCCATGGGATATCCCCTTCCCGATAAATCCCCCTAATAGGCTTTACAGAACACCCCAATTATTGTAAAATAGGAGCAAAGGCCGAGGGGGATGGTATGCCCTCCGGCGGTTCCCGGAAAAATGACGGCAGCAAAGGAAGGTTGATCTATGACGTCAAAGTATCGCAGGATCGTTTTAAAACTCAGCGGGGAGGCCCTGGCCGGCAAGGGGGGCTTCGGCATCGACCATCAGACGGTGCTCCCCATCTGCTACAGTATCAAAAACTGTGTGGAACTGGGGGCCCAGGTGGGCATCGTGGTGGGGGGCGGCAACTTCTGGCGGGGCCGCACTAGTGGTAAGATGGACCACACCCGGGCCGACCACATGGGGATGATGGCCACAGTCATCAACGCCCTTGCCCTGGAGGACGCCCTGGAGGAGGTGGGAGTTCCCGCCCGGGTCCAGACCGCCATCCCCATCCAGACGGTGGCGGAGCCCTACTCCCGGGACGAGGCGGTGCGCCACATGGAGGCGGGCCGGGTGGTGGTCTTTGGCTGCGGCACCGGCTGTCCCTTCTTTTCCACCGACACCACCGCCGCCCTGCGGGCCGTGGAGGTGGGGGCGGACATCGTCCTCAAGGCCACCATGGTGGACGGGGTGTACGACAAGGACCCTCACAAGCACCCCGACGCCCGGCGCTATGACACCGTTTCCTTCAGCCAGGTGCTGACCCAGCAGCTGTCGGTGATGGACATGACGGCGGCCTCCCTCTGCCGGGACAACGGCCTGCCAGTGCTGGTGTTCGACCTCAGCGACCCGGAGAACATCTGCCGCGCGGTGCGTGGTGAAAATATCGGAACCATCGTCAAGGAGGTTTAAGCTATGAGCCCCGAATTAAAGCCCTACGAAGAGAAGATGAACAAGACCATCAACGTCATGACCTCTGAGTTTGCCAGCATCCGGGCCGGCCGGGCCAACCCCGCCGTGCTGGATAAGGTGCTGGTGGACTACTACGGCACCCCCACCAAGATCCGGGAGATGGCCTCTGTCTCGGTCTCCGAGGCCCGTGTACTGGTGATCCAACCCTATGACAAGAGTTCCCTCAAGAACATCGAGCGCGCCATCCAGACCTCGGATATCGGCATCAACCCCGCCAACGATGGCACCGTGCTCCGCCTTACCTTCCCCCAGCTTACCGAGGAGCGCCGCAAGGAGATCGTCAAGCAGGTCTCCCGGATGGCGGAGGAATCCAAGGTGGCCATCCGCTCCATCCGCCGGGACGCCAACGACCGCTTCAAGGCCATGAAGAAGAACGGCGAGGCCACCGAGGACGACGTCAAGAGCCTGGAGACCCAGATGCAGAAACTCACCGACAAGTTCGTGGAGGAGATCGAAAAGCTGGCGGCGGCCAAGGAAAAAGAAGTCCTCTCCATCTGATGAAACCGCCATCGGGAGGGCAAACTATGCAGGAGACACGCAAAGACCCGCCGGGGAGGGAGTTCCTTCCCCGGCATGTCGGCATCATCATGGACGGCAACGGCCGCTGGGCAAAGGCCCGGAGCCTGCCCCGGGAACTGGGCCACCAGGCGGGCTCCAAGGTGGTGGGGAACATCGTCCGGCACTGCAAAAAGCTGGGCATCCCCGCCATCACTGTCTATGCCTTTTCCACCGAGAACTGGAAGCGCCCCCAAAAGGAGGTAAACGCCCTGCTGGAACTGCTGCGGCGGTTCCTCTCCAATATGGAGGAGTACCAGCGGGAGAACGCCCGGCTCCGGGTGCTGGGGGACCCCTCGCCCCTGCCCCCGGACCTGCGGGAGGCCATCGTCAAGGCCCAGGAGGGGAGCAAGGACAACACCGCCATCACGGTGAACATCGCCCTCAACTACGGCGGCCGGGCGGAGATCCTCCACAGCGTAAAGGCTCTGGCCCGGGATTGCGCCGCCGGCGCCCTGGACCCGGAGGCTATCACCGAGGAGGACATCTCCCGGCGGCTCTACACCGCCGGGCAGTCTGACCCGGACCTGATCATCCGCCCCAGCGGGGAGCAGCGCCTGTCCAACTTCCTGCTGTGGCAATCGGCCTATTCCGAGTTGGTCTTTCTAAACGTGCTCTGGCCGGACTTTACCCCGGAGCACCTGAACTACGCCCTCCACCAGTACGCCCTCCGGGACCGCCGGTACGGCGGCGTGTAGGGGAAAGAGTGGTGACCTTATGAAAAAACGGATCATTTCGGCTGCGGGCGGCCTGGCTTTGCTGGCGGTGGTGGTCATCTTTTTTGACACCCTGCTGGTGAACTTCCTGGCCGCCGGAATCTGTCTACTTGCCCTTTTTGAGATATTCAAGGCGGCGGACCTGCTGCGCTTCCGGGTGCTCACCGGGGTGTGCGGCGTCTTTTGCGTCCTCATCCTGTTCCTGAACACCAACGCCATCGCCATCTCCTTCTCCTACCTCAGCTACCTGCTGGTGGTGCTGCTGTTCGTGATGCTGCTGCGGGATCACGACAAGCTGCGGGTGGAGCAGGTGGCTTACAGCTTCCTCATGTCCATCCTGCTGGCGGTGTCCTTCTACTGTCTCATCCTCCTAAAGGAGCAGACCGGCCCCCAGATGGGGATGTTCTACATGCTGCTTATCTTCGGCAGCGCCTGGTGGGCGGACAGCGGGGCCTACTTTGTGGGAACCTTCCTAGGCAAGCACAAACTCTGCCCCCGCATCAGTCCCAAAAAGACGGTGGAGGGCCTGATCGGCGGTATCGTCACCGCCGTCATCGGGAACGTCCTGGTCTGCCTGGTGTTCCAGGCCTTCTGCAACTGGGTGGTGCCCTGGGGGTATATCAAGAACGCCGTCACCATCAGCATCCCGGCGGTGGCGCTGGTCACCCCCTTCGCCACCCTGCTGGGGGTGCTGGGGGATCTTTCCGCCTCGGTGATCAAGCGTCAGTACGGCATCAAGGACTTTGGCAACATCATGCCGGGCCACGGCGGGGCCATGGACCGGTTTGACAGCGTTTTGTTCATCAGCCCGCTTTTTTATTTTATTTTTAACATTTTGCCCCTAATTTCCGCAATATAATAGGCATATCATGAGAAGGACTAAGGAATCGCGTCTCCCGACTGCGGAAAAAAGGAGTTTGATCTTATTTTGAAAACGGTACTGCTTACCATTCTGGTGTTCGGCATCATCATCAACCTCCACGAACTGGGGCACTTCTTCTTTGCCAAGTTGTTTGGGGTAAAGGTGAACGAGTTTTCCTTCGGTATGGGCCCCAAGCTGCTGGGGTGGGGAAAGGGGGAGACCAAATACTCCATCCGGCTTTTCCCCATCGGCGGCTTTGTGGCTATGGAGGGGGAGGACGAGGAGAGCGGCAACGGCCGGGCCTTCTGCAACAAGCCCGCCTGGCAGCGGTTCATCATCCTATTCGCCGGGGCGGGGATGAACCTGCTGCTGGGCCTTTGCCTGCTGGCCTGGTCCACCAGCCAGATGAGCCTGCTGGGCACCAACGTGGTGGGACGCCTGGAGGAGGGCGCAGCCTCGGCGGCCTACCTCCAGCCCGGGGACCGCATCGTGGAGGTGAACGGCTGCGCCACCCCCGGCTATAACGACGTGGTGTTTCAGCTGATCCGGGACGCTGACGGCCTGGTGGACCTGACGGTGCTGCGGGGGGGCGACCTTTCCATGACCCGCTGGGAACGGACCCTGGCCCGCCTGGGCATCGGGGAAAAGAGCCTGGGAGAGGAACTCTACCTTTCCGTCCCCTTCCAGATGGAGGAGGTGGAGGAGGGGCTGCGCACCCTGAAGATCGACTTCGTATTTCTGGGGGCGGAAAAGACGCTGGGCAACGCCGTCTATTATACCTTCCAGCAGACGATCTCCACCGTCAAGCAGGTGTGGTATTCGCTGCTGGATATCGTCACCGGGCGGTTCGGCCTCAGCCAGCTTTCCGGGCCGGTGGGCACTGCCTCGGTGATCAAGGAGGCCTCCGACGCCGGGCTGCGCTCCCTGGTGGTGCTGGTGGCCTATATCACCATCAACGTGGGGGTGTTCAACCTCCTGCCCATCCCCGCCCTGGACGGGGGGCGGATGTTCTTCCTGCTGGTGGGGGCGCTGTTCCGGCGGCCCATCCCCGCCCGGTACGAGGCCTACATCAACGCCGCCGGGATGCTCATCCTGCTGTTCTTTGTGGGGCTGGTCACCTTCAGCGACGTGATGAAGCTGGTGGCGAGATAGCGCCGCTGTTGATACAACGAGGTAAAACATCATGAGACGTCAAACATCGAAAAAAGTTCAGATCGGCCCGGTGACCATCGGCGGCGGCAGCCCTATCGCCATCCAGTCGATGCTCTGCGCCCCCCTGGACGATATCGAGGCCAACATCCGCCAGACCAAGGCCCTCTGCGAGACCGGGTGTCAGATCAACCGGGTGGCGGTGCCCCAGGAGGGGGGAGCGAAACTCGTCGCCGCCATCAAGGAGGCGTGTCCCCAGCTGCCCCTGGTGGCGGATATCCAATTCGACTACCGGCTGGCCATCGAATCGGCCTACGCCGGGGCGGACAAGATCCGCATCAACCCCGGCAACATCGGGGACCAGGAGAAGGTGCGCCAGGTGGTGGCCGCCTGCCGGGAAAAAAACCTGCCCATCCGCATCGGGGTCAACTCCGGCAGCCTGGAACGGGAGGTGCTGGAAAAGCACCAGCGCCCCACGGCGGAGGCCCTGGCGGAAAGCGCCCTCCTCAACGTCCGCCTGCTGGAGCAGCTGGACTTTGACAACGTGGTGGTGGCCATCAAGTCCTCCGATGTTTTTACCACGGTAAGGGCCTACCGCCTGGCGGCGGAGCGGCTGGACTGCCCCTTCCACCTGGGGGTCACCGAGGCGGGGACCGCCCGGATGGGGCTGATCAAATCCGCCGCCGCCTTCGGGGCGCTGCTGGCGGACGGCATCGGGGACACGCTGCGGGTCTCCCTCACCGCCGACCCGGTGGAGGAGGTCCATGCCGCCCGGGATATCCTCCGGGGGCTGGGGCTCTCCAAGGGCCCCCGGTTCGTCTCCTGTCCCACCTGCGGCCGCTGCCATGTGGACCTGTTCCGCATCGCCCGGGAGGTGGAGGAGCAGCTGAAGGACTGTGAAAAGGACATAAAGATCGCCGTCATGGGCTGCGCCGTCAACGGCCCCGGGGAGGCCCGGGACGCCGATATCGGCCTTGCCGGGGGCAAAGGGGAGATGCTGCTGTTCCGCAAGGGGGAACCTCTCCGCAAGGTGCCGGAGGCGGAGGCGGTGGCCGCCCTGGTGGCGGAGGTGGAGGGACTGTAGGGGATGAGTGTGTCCGAAGACATAGCCCCGTGGCTGGTGCGGGAGATCACGAAAGGGAGCAGAAGATTTGCCGGCCCCTTCGCCGAACCCAATGGGTACAGCATCGTTGAGGCGGAGGATGAGGTGGCCCTCCTTGCGGCCCGGGGGCGGTACCTGGACCGGCTCCGGTACGCCGTGGCAAACGCCGACGCCCTTATTGCCGGAGCCTTCCGCCGGGAGTTTTACGACTTCTACGGCGTGGACCGGGACAAGGTCCATTCGCCGGAGGAGATGTGCCGGGGCTTGGTGTTCGATTCCTTTGTTTTGGATGCCAGGAACGGCAGCGCCGGTGCCTGCCTGACCAACAGCAGCTTCCTGTTCGGCCACTTTATCGAGTGCTGGTGGGACGGGGATTGGAGACTGCGGTCAGTCTGCATCTGCTGACCGCTATGGAGGGATCAAAATGATACGCCCTTTGCGGGAGGAGGACTATTCTGCCGCTGTCGCCATTGTCAACGACGGCTGGCGTGCCGTTTACCGGGAATATGTGGATCCGGCGCTGTTAAGCGATACCGGCTGCCGGGAGCGGGCCGCCGGGTTGGAGCGGGATTTCCGCTCCCGCCGCCTGGAGGAACACGTCTGGGAGGAGAATGGGGAGGTGCTGGCGCTCCTTTCCGCTGGGGAGACCGGCGACCGGGATAAGCCCGGGGCCTTTGAGATATGGCGGGTCTACGTGGCGGAAAAGGCCCGGGGAAAGGGCATCGGCGGAAAGCTGCTGGCCTTCGGGGAGCGTCTGGCCCGGGAGAAGGGGCGGCGGGAGGTGGTGGTCTGGGCCTTCCGGCGGAACACCGCCGCCCTGGCCTTCTACCAAAGCCACGGCTACCGGATCGACAAGACGGAGGACCTGGGGGAGCCCTATATGGCCCAGGGTACAAGGCTCATCAAAACACTGCCGGAGGAGGAAGGACCGTGAGCGTCTTTTTTTATGGCTGTGTCAGCCTGGACGGCTACCTGGCGGACAGGGATCACCGCCTGGACTGGCTGCACCAGACCGGCGGGGTGGAGGAGACCGGCTACGACGATTTCTACCGCCAAATGGATATCACCATCATGGGCCGCAGGACCTTCCGGGAGATCGAGAGGATGGAGGACCCGGGGGCGTTCTACCCCACCACCCGGAACTACGTCTTTACCCACGACACCGCCCCGCTGCCGGAGGGCTTTGTCCCGGTCCGGGGTGATGTGGTGGAGTTTGTCAAGGGACAGCCCGGGGAGAAAAACATCTGGGTGATCGGGGGGAACACCATCCTGGCGCCGCTGCTGGATGCCGGGATGGTGGACGGCATGACCATCCAGCTGGCCCCGGTGCTGCTGGGGGCGGGGATCCCCCTCTTCACCCAAGGGGAGGGACCGTTGCGGTTTCGCCTGGAGAAGGCCGTCCAATACGGCCAGTTTGCGGAACTGGTCTACACGAAAAAATAGGAGTTACCATTGAGCACCTTTGGAGAGTTGTTCGGACCCTTCGGGAAACTTCCCCCGGCGGTGGCTGCCGCCCGGGTGGAGAACATCGCCCTTTCGGAGAACAAGGAGAAGATGACCGTCACCCTGGCCCCTGACCGGCTGCTGGACAGAGGCCAGCTTTCCGCTGTCCAAAAAGAGATGCGGCTGGCCTGCCTGCTGGATGATCTTTCCATCCGCTGCAAGTATGACCCCGGCCTTCTCACCGGGGACTGTCTGGACAGTCTGGCGGGGGAGTTGGCCGCCGCCGGGGTGGCCATCAACGGCTTCTTTGTGGGGGCCACGGCGGAGTATGACCGGGAACAGCGGCTCTTTTCGGTGACCCTCCAGAACGGTGGCCTGGAGTTTTTGCAGGAGCAGCAGGTGGGGGAGCGGATGTCCGCCCTTCTCCAGCGGGACTTTGGGGTGCACCCCACCGTGGTCTTTACCGGCGTTACCCAGACCACCGCCCCCGCCCCGCCCCCGCCCCCCCGGGTCATCCCCTTCCCCCAGCGGGACACCCCGCCCTGGGAGGCCCCGGGGAAGAAGGGGGAGGGGGAAGGAAAAGCCGCCCCCAAGCGCCGCACCTACCAGGGGAACTTTGCCCCCGACCTCCCCTTTGTCCCCGGCTCCGCCAGCGTGGTCATGGGCAAGGAGATCCGGGTCCCCCCGGTGGAGATCGTCACCGTCAACGCCGAGACCGGCAAGACCGTCCTCTGGGGGGATATCTTCGATGTGGCCTCCCGGGATATCAAGGACGGCAGCAAGTCCATCCTTACCATCAGCATCACCGACTACACCAGTTCCATCGACCTGAAGATATTCGCCGACAAGGAGAAGAAGGGCCCGCTGCTGGACGCTTTAAAGCCCGGGGCCACCATCGTCGCCCAGGGGGAGGTGGCCTACAATAAATTCGACCGGGACGTTACCATGTCCCCGGTGGCCATCAGCACCGTCCAGAAAAAGACGGTCACCGACGAGGAGCCGGAAAAACGGGTGGAGCTCCATTGTCACACCACCATGTCCATGATGGATGGCATGACCCCGGCGGCGGAACTGGTGAAGCGCGCCGCCAAGTGGGGCCACAAGGCCATCGCCATCACCGACCACGGGGTGGTCCAGGCCTTCCCCGAGGCCATGGCCGCCGCCGACAAGATACGGAAAAGTGACCCGGAGTTCAAGGTCATCTACGGGGTGGAAGGGTACTTTGTGGATGACATGATCCCCGCCGTGGACAGCCCCTGCGAGGCCCCCATCGACGGGGAGTACATCATCTTCGACCTGGAGACCACCGGCCTTTCCAACGCCAACGACCGCATTACCGAGATCGGCGCGGTGCGGTTGAAGGGCGGGGAGGTGGTGGAGCGGTTCGATACCTTCGTGAACCCCCTGACCGCCATCCCCGCCGCCATCACCCAGCTGACCGGCATCACCGACGAGATGGTGAAGGACGCCCCCAAGGAGCGGGAGGCGTTGGAGGCGTTCCTGGCCTTCTGCGGGGAGTGCCCCGTCCTGGTGGCCCACAACGCCTCCTTCGACATGGGCTTCCTTCGGGCCGCCATGCGCCGCCAGGAGATAGACCGGCGGTTCACCAGCATCGACACCCTGGTGATGGCCCGTTCCCTCTACCCGGAACTGAAAAAACACAAGCTGAACCTCCTGGCCGATCACCTGAAGATCCAGCAGAAGAACCACCACCGGGCCGACGACGACGCCTGGGTGCTGGCGGGTATCTTCCTCAAGATGCTGGAAAAGATCAAGGCCGAGAAGAAGGACGCCCGGACGGTGTGGGATATCAACGCCGCCCTGGGGGGGCAGGGGAGTTTCAAATCCCGGCCCTACCACATCATCATCCTGGTGAAAAATGATGTGGGGCTCAAGAACCTTTACCGCCTGGTCTCCTACGCCCATCTGGACTTCTTCTTCCAGAAGCCCCGCATCCCCCGCAGCCAGCTGGAGCGGTACCGGGAGGGGCTCATCGTCGGCTCCGCCTGCGAGGCGGGGCAGCTGTTCCGTGCCATCGTGGAGGGGAAAAGCTGGAACGAACTGTGCAACATCGCCTCCTTCTACGACTTTTTGGAGGTCCAGCCCCTGGGCAACAATGAGTTCATGATCCGGGAGGGGATGGCCAAAAGCGAAAAGGACCTCCAGGACTTCAACCGCACCGTCCTGAAGCTGGGCAAGCGGCTGGGCAAGCCGGTGGTGGCCACCGGGGACGTCCACTTTATCGACCAGAAGGACGCCCGCTTCCGGGAAATTCTCATGTCCGGCCAGGGCTTCAAGGACGCCGGGATGCAGGCCCCCCTCTACCTGCGCACCACCCGCCAGATGCTGGATGAATTCAGCTACCTGGACGAGGAGACCGCCCGGGAGATCGTCATCACCAACCCCGGCCGCATCGCCGACATGGTGGACTACATCCGCCCCATCCCCGACGGCACCTTCACCCCCACCATCCCCGGGGCGGAGGAGGACCTGATCCGCATCACCCACGAAAAGGCCCACGCCCTTTACGGCGACCCCCTGCCGGAGATCGTGGAGAAGCGGCTGGACCGGGAACTTTCCTCCATCACCAAGCACGGCTTTTCGGTGCTGTATATGATCGCCCAGAAGCTGGTGCAGCGGTCGGTGGAGTGCGGTTATTCGGTGGGCTCCCGTGGGTCGGTGGGCTCCTCCTTTGTGGCCATCATGGCCGGCATCTCGGAGGTGAACCCCCTGCCGCCCCACTACGTCTGCCCTCAGTGCAAGTACAGCGAGTTCATCACCGACGGCAGCATCGGCTCCGGCTTTGACCTCCCCGCCAAGGACTGCCCCAAATGCGGCACCCGCCTGCGCCAGGACGGCCACGAGATACCCTTCGAGACCTTCCTGGGCTTTGACGGGGACAAGGCCCCGGATATCGACCTGAACTTCTCCGGGGAATACCAGTCCCGCTCCCACACCTTCACCGAGGAGCTGTTCGGCAAGGACCACGTCTTTAAGGCCGGGACCATCTCCACCGTGGCGGAAAAGACCGCCTTCGGCTACGTCAAGCACTACCTGGAGGAGAAGGGGCTGGTGGTCACCTCCGCCGAGGAGAAGCGGCTGGTAAAGGGCTGCACCGGCGTCAAGCGCACCACCGGCCAGCACCCCGGGGGCATGGTGGTGGTGCCCAGCCACCATCAGGTCTACGACTTCTGCCCGGTGCAGCACCCGGCGGACAAAAAAGAGGGGGACATCATCACCACCCACTTCGACTTCCACTCCCTCCATGACACCATCCTCAAGCTGGACGAACTGGGCCACGACGCCCCCACCCTCTTCAAGTACCTGGAGGACTACACCGGGGTGAAGATCGACGACATCCCCATGAGCGATCCCCAGGTCTACAGCCTTTTCACCTCCCCGGAGGCCCTGGGCATCGACCTCGCCGATATCCGGGTGGAGACCGGCACCCTGGCCCTGCCGGAGATGGGCACCAACTTTGTCCGGGGGATGCTGATGGACGCCCGGCCCAAGAACTTTTCCGACCTGCTGCAGATATCCGGCCTGTCCCACGGCACCGATGTCTGGCTGGGCAACGCCAAGGACCTGATCGCCGCCGGGACCTGCACCATCTCCAACGTCATCGGCACCCGTGACAGCATCATGACCACCCTGTACATCAAGTACAAGATGGAGCCTAAGCTGGCCTTCAAGATCATGGAGATCACCCGAAAGGGCAAGGCCCCCGCCCTCCTCACCGAGGAGATGAAGCAGGACATGAGGGACCACGGGGTGCCGGAATGGTACATCGGCAGCTGCCTCAAGATCAAATACATGTTCCCCAAGGCCCACGCCGCCGCCTATGTCATCTCGGCCATCCGGCTGGGGTGGTACAAGGTGTACTATCCCAAGGAGTTTTACGCCGTCATCTTCACCATCCGGGGGGAGGACTTCGACGCCATGGCGGCCATGCAGGGCCAGGGCTTTGTCAAGACCCGCATCGACGCCCTTTACGCCAAGGGAAACGAGCGCACCGCCAAGGAGGACAGCCAGCTGGAAATGTACCAGATCGTCTACGAGATGCTGAAGCGGGGCATCCAGCTGCTGCCGGTGGATCTCTACCGCTCCCACGCAACCCGGTACCAGATGGAGGACGGGATGATCCGCCTGCCCTTCACCAGCCTAAAGGGCCTGGGAGCCGCCGCCGCCCAGGGCCTGGCCGAGGCGGGGAAGGAGGGGCCCTACCTTTCGGTGGACGAGATCACCACCCGCTCCGGGGCCACCAAGGCCATCATCGAGACGCTGCGGGAGGCCGGGGCGCTGACAGGGCTGCCGGAGCACAGCCAGATGTCTCTGTTCGGATAGGAAAAAAGTTTGTAGGACAGAGAAGGGGAGCCCCCGGTAAAACAAGGGGCTCCCTTTTGGCATGCTCTGGGGCAAGGGCAGGGGACTACTTTCTGATCTCCGCCCCCACCTCCCGCAGCCCTTCCAGGGCGGCGGTCATGGCCTTGTCGCATTCCTCCACCGTCAGGGTGCGGTCGGCGGCCCGGAGGATGAGAGCGTAGGCGACGCTCTTTTTGCCCTGGGGCACCTGGGCGCCTCGGTAGACGTCGAAAAGCTGCACCTTCTCCAGTATCTTCCCCACATGGGCCCGGATGGCCTTTTCGATGGCGGCCACCGGCAGCGCCTCGTCGCAGATCACCGCCAGGTCACGGGTGGAGGCGGGGAACCGGGGCAGGGGCTGGTAGTTCTTCTCGTCGCTGTGGAGCCGGAACAGCAGGTCCCCGTCCAGCTGGGCCAGATAGACCTTGGTGCCGATGCCGAAGTTTTCGCAGACCTCCGGGTGGACCTCCCCCATGCCCCCGATGACCTGCTCCCCCACCTGGATGGCGGCGCAGCGGCCGGGGTGGTAGGAAGGGTTGTGGGTGCAGGGAAGGAACTCCACACCGGTGACCCCCAGTTCCTTCAGCAGCGCCTCCACCCGGCCCTTCATGGCGTAGAAGTCCCAGCCGGGACCGTAGGCGCCCAGGGTGAGCATCGGCTTTTCCTCCGGCAGCTGGTCCGGGGCGGTGGGGTGGTACTCCACCGCCAACTCGTAAAGGGCGGCTTCCGGGTTGCGGTCGTTGTAGTTGGTGCTCAGCACCTGGAGCATCGAGGGCAGGGCGGTGGTGCGCATGACGCTGGTGTCCTCCCCCAGGGGGTTGAGGATGGTCACCGAGGCCCGCAGGGGGTGGTCCTCCGGCAGGCGGATCTTATCGTACAGCTTGGGGCTGATGAAGGTGTAGGTGAGGATCTCGCTGAGGCCCAGCCCCAGCAGCACCCGTTCCGCCTGGCGGTCGAACTTCTGCCGGGGGGTCACCGTCCCCTCCGAAAGGCCCCGCAGGGCGGTGGTGGGTATCTTGTCATAGCCGTACATCCGGGCCACTTCCTCAGCGATATCCGCTTTGGACTCCAGGTCGGGGCGCCAGGTGGGGGCCAGGGCCATGCCGTTTTCCACCGGTATCTCCAGCCGGGCCAGCATGGCGGCCATCTCCTCCCCCGGGATGTCGATGCCCAGGAAGCGGTCGATCCAGTCGGGGTCAAAGGGGATGGCTTTCCTCTGGTGGTTGGCGCAGTCGATATCGATGACGCCGTCCACCACCTGGCCGGCCCCCAGCAGTTCCACCAGCTGGCAGGCCCGCTCCACCGCCGGGGCGCAGGTGGCGGGGTCCAGCCCCTTTTCGTACCGGCCGCTGGCCTCGGTGCGCAGCCCCACCTTTTTGGCGGTGGTGCGGACGCTGCTGCCCATGAAGCAGGCGGATTCAAAGGCCACGGTGACGGTGTCCGCCTCGATCTCCGAATGCTCCCCCCCCATGACGCCGGCGATGGCGGTGGGGCCGTTCTCGTCGGCGATGACCAGCATCTCCGGGGAGAGTTTCCGCTCCACCCCGTCCAGGGTGGTGATGGCCTCCCCGGCCTCGGCGTTGCGGACGATGATATGGGCGCCCCCCACATGCTTCAGGTCAAAGGCGTGCATGGGCTGGCCGTATTCCAGCATGACGAAGTTGGTGATGTCCACGATGTTGTTGATGGGACGCACCCCGCAGGCCCGCAGCCGCTCCCGCATCCACCGGGGGGAGGGGCCGATCTTCACGTCCTTCACCACCCGGGCCATGTACCGGGGGCA
Organism: uncultured Angelakisella sp.; assembly: GCA_910585525.1. Taxonomy (GTDB): domain Bacteria; phylum Bacillota; class Clostridia; order Oscillospirales; family Ruminococcaceae; genus Angelakisella. Next base: position 23,872 of record CAJUFR010000012.1, on the reverse strand, counting down.
GAGGGTGCCGTTTTTCACATCCACCCGGAGGTAGTCGTGGATATCCCCGCCGCAGCCCTTTACCGCCGGGGCGGGGGCCTTCATGGGAAGGCCGAAGGTGGCGGCGGTTTCCCGGGCAAGGCCCAGGATGGAGAAGCAATCGGGGCGGTTGGAGGTGATCTCAAACTCCACCTTCACATCGCAGAGGCCGATGGCGGACTGGATATCCCTGCCCGGGACATGGTCGCAATCCTCCCCCAGGATGAAGATGCCGTCCTCGATGGCGTAGGGGAAGTCGTGGGCGGTAAGGCCCAGTTCCCCCAGGGAGCAGAGCATTCCGCAGCTTTCCACCCCCCGGAGTTTTCCCTTGGTGATCTTGTGGCCGCCGGGGAGCACCGACTTGTGCTTTGCCACCGGCACGTAGTCCCCCGCCGAGACATTCTGGGCCCCGGTGACGATCTGCACGGCTTCGCCGCCCACATCCACCTGGCAGACCCACAGGTGGTCGGAATCCGGGTGGCGCTCCATGGCGGTCACCTGGCCTACCACCACGTTCTGTATCTCGGCGCCCTCTATCTCGTACCCCTCCACCTTGGAGCCGGACATGGTCATCCCCTCGCAGTAGGCGCGGGGAGCGATCTCCCCGGCGGGAACGTAATCGCTGAGCCATCTCATGGAAAGATTCATGATCCTTTTGCCCTCCTTATCAGAACTGCGCCAGGAAGCGCATGTCGTTTTCGTACAGCAGCCGCATGTCGTCGATGTTGTACCGGCCCATCACCAGCCGCTCCAGGCCGATGCCGAAGGCGAAGCCGCTGTAGACCTCCGGGTCGATGCCGCAGATGGACAGCACCTTGGGGTGGACCATGCCGCAGCCCAAAATTTCGATCCAGCCCTCCCCCTTGCAGAGGCGGCAGCCCTCCCCGTGGCAGCCGAAGCACTGGAGGTCCACCTCCGCCGAGGGCTCGGTAAAGGGGAAGTGGTGGGGGCGGAAGCGCACCACCGCTTCACTGCCGTACAGCCGCTTGACGATGGTCTCCAGGCAGCCCTTCAGGTCGGCCATGGTGATGCCCTTGTCCACCACCAGCCCCTCGATCTGGTGGAAGATGGGGGAGTGGGTGGCGTCCACCGCGTCGGAGCGGTAGACCCGGCCGGGGGCGATGATGCGGATAGGGGGTTTTCTCTGCTCCATGGTGCGGATCTGGACCGGGCTGGTCTGGGTCCGCAGCAGGATGTTGTCGGAGACATAGAAGGTGTCCTGGGTGTCCCGGGCGGGGTGGTCCTTGGGGAGGTTCAGCGCCTCAAAGTTGTAGTAGTCGGTCTCCACCTCCGGCCCCTGGACCACGTCGAAGCCCATCCCCAGGAATATCTCCTTCACCTCGTCCAGCACCAGGGAGATGGGGTGCCGGTGGCCGGGGGCGGGGGCGGTGCCGGGCATGGTGACATCGATGGTCTCGGCCCGGAGCTTTTCCTCCAGCAGGGCGGCTTTTAACGATTGGGTGCGGGTGGCAAGTTCCCCCTCCACCGATTCCCGGAGCTGGTTGGCCAGCTGGCCGATAACAGGGCGCTCCTCGGCGGAAAGGCCCCCCATCTTCTTGAGGATAGCGGTGAGTTCCCCCTTCTTGCCCAGGAACTTCACCCGCAGGTCGTCCAACTCCTTGAGGCTGGCGGCCTGCTGGAGCTGCTGGTGGGCCGCTGCCCGGATCGCTTCCAATGCGGCTTTCATCGTTCGATTACCTCCATATACATCTCGTGATGGCACAAAAAATGCCCTCCGCCCCGCAAACAGGGGCGAAAGGCGAACTTCCGTGGTACCACCCAGCTTCCCGGCCGCGGAGCGGCCAGGCACTTTGGGGGTCTGTAACGGGACCCGGCCCGTCGCCGCCTACTGGGGCCATCCCCGGGCAGGGGAGAGCCGGTTTCGGGGCGCCGCTCCCAAGGGAACTTCATCCGCTGGTCCAGAAGACCGCTTGCAGCCGGCGGCGGTCTCTCTCTGGGCAGGACATGGGGCGGATTACTCGCTTGTTCAAGGCGTTTGATCGGTTTGGATGTTATGATAGCACAACTTCCCGGGAAATGCAAGCCTTCCGCTGAAAACCCATTCCCAAAAGCCTACCATTTATGGTATAATGACCTTATCAACTGACAAAAAAGAAGGGGAGGGGGAGAAGATGACGAAAAAACACTGGCTGGCGTTGGCGCTGGCGGCGGTTGTCCTGGGCGGGCTGGGGATGCTGTTCCTCCCCGGCAAGGAGACCGGCATAGGACCGGTGGTCCGGGCGGAGTATCCCGGGGCGGACGCCGGCCCCCCGGTGGAGGAGCCGCCGGACACCTCCGCCTTGCAGCCCTTTTTTGCCCAAAGCGCCCGGGTTTTCCTGACCGGGGAGAGAGGGGAGAACCGGGTCTACTCCCCCCTGAATGTCTATATAGCCCTGTCCGTGCTGGCCCGGGCCACCCAGGGGGAGAGCCGGGACCAAGTACTCTCCCTGCTGGGGAGCGGCGACATAGACGCCCTGGGGCGGCAGGCCAACATGGTCTGGGAGGCAAGCTACCGGGATGACAAGACCCGCACCTGTGTCCTGGCAAACTCCCTTTGGTTGGATGAGAGCGTCACGGCCCAGCCGGACACCCTGGAAAGGCTGGCCCGGGAGTTTTATGTCTCCACCTACCAGGGGGAGATGGGCTCGGTCCAGCTGGAGCAGGCGCTGCGGGACTGGCTCAACGAGCAGACCGGGGGCCTTTTGAAGGAGCAGGCCGGTGACCTGGAACTGGACAGCCAGGCGGTGCTGGCGCTGGCTTCCACCGTCTATTTCAGGGCCAGATGGTACGGGGAGTTTTCCAAGGGCCGGACCAGGCCCCAGACCTTCCACACCCCCGCCGGGGAGGTGGAGACCAGCTTCATGAACCAGGATGAGGTCCAGGACTACTACTGGGGGGAGAAGTTTTCCGCCGTCAGCCAGCCCTTTGACGGGGGCGGCGCCATGTGGTTCCTGCTGCCCGGCCAGGGGGTGTCCCCGGAGGACCTGCTGCTGGACCCGGAGGCGGTGGATTTCCTCTTTACCCCGGACAAGGAGGGGTGGCAGGGGCAAAAGTCCATCCTTGTCAACAAGTCGATCCCCAGGTTCGACATCGCTTCCCGGTTCGACCTGGAGGAGGGGCTGAAAGAGTTGGGGGTCACCGGCGTCTTTGACCCGGCGCTGGCGGACTTTACCCCTGTGGCCGCCGGCTCTGCCATCGCCATCACCCAGGCCGACCACGCCGCCCGGGTGGTCATCGACGAGGAGGGCTGTACCGCGGCGGCCTACACGGTGATGATCGCCAGCGGTGCCCCGCCGCCCCCTGACGGACAGGCGGACTTTGTGCTGGACCGGCCGTTTCTCTTCTGTGTCACCGGGAAAGGCGGCCTCCCGCTGTTTGTGGGGAAGGTCAACGACCCCCGTGGATGATCCAAGGTCATGACGAAAGGATGTGGAATCGATGCCAGTCTATGTATGGTGCCTGCTGGCGGGTATCCTGCTGGCGGTGTTTTCGGAGAAGATCGACCAGCTGACAGGGGGCAACCCCCTGGTGCGGCGGCTGCTCTCGGTCCTCTGCCCGCTGCTGGTGATGATGGGCTTTGCAGGCGGAGCGGTGGTCCGTATCTTTGCATAAAAAGAATATTTGATGGAAGGTGGGACGCTTTATGAGCATCCAATTTACAGTGCCCCTGACAAAGGTCATCTCCACCATGAAGCTGGAGGTCGCCTACATGCCCCAGGTGGAGGGGGAGATCCTGGTCTCCTCGGCGGATATCAACCGCCCGGGCTTACAGCTGGTGGGCTTCTTTGACTACTTCGACAACCAGCGGGTGCAGCTTATCGGCAAAAGCGAGTTGGCCTACCTCTCCCAGCTGACCCCGGAGCAGGAGGAGGAGGTGATGGAAAAGTTCATGGCGGCAAAACCGGTGGCGGTCATCCAGACCCGGAGCACCCCCCCGTCCCCGGTGGCGCTGGAGAAGGCCAAAAAGTACGGCGTCCCGCTGCTGGTGACCCCCGAGGCCACCACCAACTTTTCCGCCGCCCTCACCGCCTTTTTGAACATCGAACTGGCCCCCCGCATCACCCGCCACGGGGTGCTGGTGGAGGTCTACGGCGAGGGGGTGCTGCTGCTGGGTGACAGCGGCGTGGGCAAGAGTGAGACCGCCATCGAACTGGTGAAGCGGGGCCACCGCCTGATCGCCGACGACGCGGTGGAGATCCGCCGGGTCTCCAACAAGACGCTGGTGGGCTCCTCCCCGGCCAACATCCGCCACTTTTTGGAACTGCGGGGCATCGGCATCATCAACGTCCGGCGCATCTTCGGCATCGGGGCGGTAAAGGTCACCGGCCGCATCGACATGCTGATGAACATGGAGATATGGAGCCAGAACAAGGTCTATGACCGGATGGGGATGGAGGATGAGTACACCGATATCCTGGGACTTTCGGTGCCCTCCATCACCATCCCGGTGAAGCCGGGGCGGAACCTGGCCATGATCATCGAGGTGGCCGCCATGAACAACCGCCAGAAGAAGCTGGGCTACAACGCCGCCCACGAACTGCTGGCCCGTCTGGGCATGGCGGAGGACATCCCCCGTGTCCAGCGGCCCCCGGTCACCGACTACGAGGAGTTCTATTACTGACAGCAAAAGAAAAAAGGAGGGGACACTATGAAAAAGCTGCTTGACAGCGCCAACGAGTACCTGCGGCAAAGCGACTGGAGGGACATCGCCGTCCTCAAATTCTGCCTGCTCTCCCTGGGGCTGATGGCCGGCATGCAGGTGCCGGAAAAGCACCGGAAAACGGCGTGCATCGCCGCTTCGGCGGTGTTCACCGCCACCTATATCCCCACCATGACCAAGTTCCTGTCTGTCCTGATCGGAACCGGCAAACAAAACTGAAAACCACCGCCCGTCCCCTGTGTCATTTCCCGGGGGCGGGCTGTGTATCATAAAGAAAGGTCGTTACATCATCCATGAACATCGCAGGAGATACCCACACCCACACCCTGGTCTGCCAGCACGCCTACAGCACCCTGCTGGAGAACATCCGGGCGGCGGCGGCGCTGGGGCACCGCTTTATCGTCACCACCGAGCACGGCCCCGCCATGCCCGGCGCCCCCTACGAGTGGTTCTTTGAGAACCTCCGCAAGGCGGTGCCCCGGGAGGTGGAGGGGGTGGTGGTCATCAAGGGGTGCGAAGCTGACCTGATGGACACCCAGGGGACGCTGGACGTGCCGGATGCCGGTATCAAGCGGCTGGACCTGGTGATGGTGTCGATGCACCGGGTCACCTTCCCCCGGGACACCACCCCGGAGCAGCGCACCGCCGCCTGGTGTGCCGTGGCCAAGGACCCCAGGGTGGACGTCATCGGGCACCTGGGGGACCCCCGGTTCCAGGCGGATTACGAAGCGGTGATCAAAGCGGTGAAGGCCGGGGGCCAGGCGGTGGAGTTGAACAACTCCTCCCCCCAGAGCCGCCCCGGCTCGGAGCCCAACTGCCGCCGCATCGCCGCCCTTTGCCGGGAATACGGGGTGCCGGTGCTGCTGTCCACCGACGCCCACTTCTGCGCCGCCATCGGCCAGGTGGACTGGTCCGCCTCCATCGCCCGGGAGGCGGGCATCCCGGAGGAGCAGATACTGAACCTCCGTTACCGCCGGTTCCGTGACTGGCTGGCGGCGCGCAAACACATCGATGACCTGCCGGAGGAGTGAGAGCATGACCACGATACAAGCCACCATCGCCCAGCTGGGCATCCCTTACCTGGAGAACGAACCCATGTCCCGCCACACCACCTTCCGCATCGGCGGCCCGGCGGAGGTGATCGCCCTGCCCCGGACCCCCGGGGAGGTGAAGGCGGTGCTGGACGCCTGCCGGAGGGAGAAGGCCCGGTACTTCGTCCTGGGCAAGGGCTCCAACCTGCTGGTGGGGGACCGGGGCATCCCCGGGGTCACCATCGCCATGGAAAACCTCTCCGCCGTGACGGTGGAGGGGGAGACGGTGACCGCCCAGGCGGGGGCCTCCCTGATGGCGGTCTGCGCCGCCGCCCGGTCCGCCGGGCTGACGGGGCTGGAATTCGCCTACGGCATCCCCGGCCAGGCAGGGGGCGGCGTCTACATGAACGCCGGGGCCTACGGCGGGGAACTGAAGGACGTGCTGGAATCGGTGGAGTTCCTGGACGAGGATGGAAAGGAACACACCTTTACAGTACAGCAGCTGGAATTGGGCTACCGCCACAGCTATTTCACCGGCAAGAGGTGCGTCATCCTCTCCGCCCGGTTCCGGCTGCAAAGGGACCCCGACGGCCCGGAGGCGGTCAAGGCCCGGATGGAGGAGATCTATGACCGCCGCAAGGAGAAGCAGCCCCTGGAGTGGCCCAGCGCCGGCAGCACCTTCAAGCGGCCGGAGGGGGCCTACGCCGCCGCCCTCATCGACCAGTGCGGATTAAAGGGCTTCCGGGTGGGTGGCGCCCAGGTGAGCGAAAAGCACGCCGGCTTTGTCATCAACGTCCGGGAGGCCACCTGCGCCGACGTCCTGGACCTGATCCAGGAGGTCCGGCGCATCGTGAAGGAAAAGACCGGCTACACCCTGGAGCCGGAGGTCCGGGTCACCGGGGGGAACACTTGACGGAGGGGTGAGCAGCTTGTCATACACCCAGCGGGTAAAAAACGAACTGATGGATAACCGCGCCCTGCGGTCCCGGTTCAAGAACCAGCAGGGCTACGGCCTGCTCCTCTTTGGCCGGACCTTCGGGCCGGGGAGCGTCAGCCTTGCCACCGGCCAGCGGGAGGTGGCGAGGTTTTATACCAACACCATCAGCCGGGCGGTGCCCCTGACCGGCACCATCACCACCCGGGAGGAGACCTCCGGGGGCCAGTCCGCCTTTCGGGTCCGGGTGGACGCCGCCGCCGACCGCCGCAGCCTGCTGAACCACTTCGCCATGCTCTACCCAGAGGGCATCACCTACGAGCTGCTGGGGGGGGACGAGGGGGCCGCCGCCTTTGTGGGAGGGGCGTTCCTCAGCTGCGGCAGCCTTGCCGACCCGGAAAAGAAATATCACCTGGAGTTCGCCCCTCCCCGTCCCGAGACGGCGGCAGTGCTCACCGGCATCCTGGGGGAGGTGGGCTTTCTGCCAAAGACCTCGGAGCGCCGGGGCAAGACCATCATCTACACCCACGACAGCGGCCAGATCGAGGACCTTCTCACCTTCATCAGCTGCCCCCTGATGAGCATGGAGGTGATGGAGACCAAGATACTAAAGGAGCGGCGCAACGCCGCCAACCGCGCCGCCAACTGCGACAACGCCAACATCGACAAGGTGGTGGGGGCGGCGGAGGGACAGATACGGGACATCCGGGCGCTGATGGGGGAGATCGGCCTCACCGCCCTGCCGGAGGAACTGCGGGAACTGGCCGCCCTGCGGCTGGAGAACCCCGAAGCGTCGCTGCGGGAACTGGGGGCCAAGCTGGGGCTCTCCCGGTCGGGGGTGAACCACCGGCTGAAGAAGATCGCCGAACTGGCGGCAGAAAGGAACCAAATACTATGAAACGGATACTCATTCTTTTGTTGTCTGTCCTGCTGCTCTCCGCCTGCGCCGCCGGGGGACAGGCCCCCGCCCCGGAGCCCTCTGCCCTGCCGGAAAGCCAGGCTTCGGCGGCGGAGCCCTCTTCCTCGGAGCCAGAGCCATCGTCTGCGCCGGAGCCCCCCTCCTCCCAACCGGAGAAGGAGCCGGTGCCCGCCCCGGAGCCGGACGGCCTGCCCCTGCCGCCCCAGGGGGAGGTGAACCCGGACTTCGGTTCCGGGGATGATGCCAGTGAAAACCCGGACACCTCTTTTATGTATACCCCCGAGGAACTGGAGCGGTTCGAGAGGGAAAACGAGTTGTACAACAGGTGTTATCAGCTGGAGCAGGGATTGATGCCGGTCTTTGAAAAGGTCAAGGACAGCTTCAGCTATTATAAGGTGGTCTACGATCTGGACGGTATGAAGGTGACACTGGAGGTAGGCGTCGTCCAGCAGGATGTTATCGACAGCGTCCTGGACGGCTGGAAGGGCGATCCCTGGGACGAGGTGGCCTATGTCGGCGGCCTTCCGGGGGAAAGGAAAAAGCTGCCTTCAGTGGCAAAGCAGGAGGAATTTGCGAAGGCGGTGGACCAGCTGGACATCGCGCCAGGGTTTTCCATTCTTGCGGAGGTACACCCCTTAGGAGGGGTCGTTCTGTCCGGCGGGCTGGTGCCGGAGGAGGAAGTGGAACACTGGCAAGAACTGCCCCAGCCGGTGAAGGACCTGGCGGAAAAAATGGGCATCCCGGAGGATATGCTGGAGTATATGCCTCCCCGGGGCCTCCCGGAAAAAAGCCCCGACGGATCTATCACGAACCCCGACACCTGACCATAACAAAAAGAAAGTGGTGACACCCATGACCGATTTCGTCCATCTCCACGTCCACACCGAATACAGCCTCCTGGACGGGGCCTGCAAGATCAACGACCTGGTGCTCCGGGCCAAGGAACTGGGGCAGGAGGCGGTGGCCATCACCGACCACGGGGTGATGTACGGGGCGGTGGACTTCTACAAGGCCGCCAAGAAAGCCGGTATCAAGCCCATTATCGGCTGCGAGGTCTATGTGGCCCCCCGGGGCCGGGGCGACAAGGACCCCCAGAAGGACAAGCGCCCCTACCACCTGGTGCTGCTCTGCAAAAACAACACAGGCTACCAGAACCTGGCCTGGCTGGTCTCCCGGGGATTCACCGAGGGGTTCTACTTCAAGCCCCGCATCGACCGGGAATTGATCCCCGGCCACACAGAGGGTCTCATCTGCCTTTCCGCCTGCCTGGCGGGGGAGGTGCCCCGGGCCTTGAGCGCCGGGGAGTATGAAAAGGCCAAAGAGGCCGCCGCCTGGTACCGGGACCAGTTCGGGGCGGAAAACTACTTCATCGAGGTGCAGAACCACGGCATCGAGGAGCAGGCCCGCATCCTGCCCCAGCTGGTGAAGCTGTCGGAGGAACTGGGGGTGGGGCTGGCGGCCACCAACGATTCCCATTACCTCCGTAAGGAGGACCACAAGTTACAGCACCTCCTCCTTTGCATCCAGACCGGCCACACCGTCAATGAGGAGATGGCCCTGGAGTTCCCCACCCAGGAATTCTACCTCAAATCCGGGGACGAGATGGCGGAGGTGTTTGGGGCCATCCCCTCCGCCATCTCCAACACGGTGGAGATCGCCCGGCGCTGCCAGGTGGAGTTCGAGTTCGGCAAGACCAAGCTGCCCCGGTTCGAGGCCCCCAACGGGGAGGACAATGTAGACTATTTCTTCCGCCTCTGCCGGGAGGGCTTTACACGCCGCTACGGGGAAAACGCCCCCCGGGAGGTCCGGGACCGGCTGGAGTACGAGCTTTCGGTGATCCACAAGATGGGGTATGTCAACTACTACCTCATCGTCTACGATTTCATCAACTACGCCCGGAGCGTTGGCATCCCGGTGGGGCCGGGGCGTGGCTCCGGGGCCGGGTCTATCGCCGCCTACTGCATCGGCATCACCGGCATCGACCCCATCCGCTTCAACCTGTTGTTCGAGCGTTTTCTGAACCCGGAGCGGATCAGCATGCCGGACTTTGACGTGGACTTCTGCTACGTCCGCCGCCAGGAGGTCATCGACTACGTGGTGCGAAAATACGGGGCGGACCACGTGGCCCAGATCGTCACCTTCGGCACCATGGCCGCCCGGGGGGCCATCCGGGACGTGGGCCGGGCTCTGGGCATCCCCTACCCCCAGGTGGACCAGGCGGCCAAGATGGTGCCCATGGAACTGCACATCACCCTGAAAAAGGCCATCGAGGGCTCCAAGGAACTCCGGGACCTGATGGGCCTGGACCCCAAGATCAAGGAACTGGTGGAACTGGCCCAGCAGGTGGAGGGGATGCCCCGCCACGCCTCCACCCACGCCGCCGGGGTGGTCATCACCCACGACACGGTGGAAAGCTACGTCCCCCTGGCCAAAAACGACGAGGCGGTGGTGACCCAGTACACCATGACCACCCTGGAGGAACTGGGCCTGCTGAAGATGGACTTTTTGGGCCTGCGGAACCTCACCGTCATCAATGACACCGAAAAGATGCTGCAAAAGGAGGACCCCGGCTTTTCCATCGAAAAGATGCCCCTGGACGACCCGGCGGTATTCCAGATGCTTTCAGCCGGGGACACCGGGGGGGTGTTCCAGCTGGAATCCGGGGGGATGCGCCGGATGATCACCCAGCTGCAGCCCACCTCCATGGAGGATATCATCGCCGCCATCTCCCTCTACCGCCCCGGACCGATGGAATCCATCCCCAAGTATGTGGATTGCCGCCACCACCCGGAGCATGTTACCTACCTTACCGAAAAACTCCGCCCCATCCTGGAGGTGACCTACGGCTGCATCGTCTACCAGGAACAGGTGATGCAGATCTGCCGGGAGTTGGGCGGGTACAGCTACGGCCAGGCTGACCTGGTCCGCCGGGCCATGAGCAAGAAGAAGGCCGACGTCATGGCCAAGGAGCGCACCCACTTCCTGGAGGGGTGCAAAAAGAACGGCGTGCCGGAGGCCGCCGCCAGCCGCATCTTTGACGAGATGAGTTCCTTCGCCGCTTACGCCTTCAACAAGTCCCACGCCGCCGCCTACGCCCTGGTGGCCTACCAGACCGCCTACCTCAAGTGCCACCACCCAAAGGAATATATGGCGGCCCTCCTCACCAGTATTTTGGACAACACCAGCAAGGTCATCGAGTACATCGAGGAGTGCGGCCGCCTGGGGATCAAGGTGCTGCCCCCCCGCATCAACGAGAGCGGGGAGGGGTTCACCGTCACCCCGGAGGGGATCCGCTTTGGCCTGCTGGCGGTGAAGAACCTGGGGGCCGGGGTCATCCGGGAGGTCATCGCCCAGCGGGAGGAGAACGGGCCGTTTGCCAGCTTCCTGGACTTCTACCGCCGGATGTACGGCGGGGAACTGAACAAGCGGAGCGTTGAAAGCCTCATCAAAAGCGGCGCCCTGGACGGCCTGGGGGCCAACCGGCGCCAGATGCTGGAGGGCTACCCCAAGGCGGGGGAGGTGCTGGCCGCCCGGGAGCGGTGGAGGAGCACCGGACAGATCAGCCTCTTTGGGGACGAGCCGGACGACGAGGAACTTTCCCTGCCCCTGGTGGACGAGGACAGCCCGTCGGTGCTGCTGGCGGGGGAAAAGGAGGTCACCGGCCTGTATATCTCCGGTCACCCCATGTCCCACTACGAGGCCCTTTACCCCAAATACGGGGTGGTGAAGCTGGTGCGGGTCACCGACCCGGAGCAGAACCAAAGCTACGACAACACCTCCATCTACGTCATGGGGATGATCACCGCCAAGCGGCTGAAGCTGACCAAAAGCGGGGAGAACATGGCCTTTTTGACGGTGGAGGACATGACCGGGGCCATCGAGGTGCTGGTGTTCCCCCGCGTCTACGCCGCCCACTCCCACCGGCTGGTGGCGGGGGAGCCGGTGTTTTTGCGGGGCCGGGTCTCCCTCAAGGAGGAGGAGGCCGCCAAGCTGATCCTGGACGACGTGATGACGCTGGAGGAACGGGCTCTGGGTCCCATGGCCGACCGCCCCGCCTACCAGGGCGGCAGCCAGGGGAGCCCCCGCCGGGGCGACCCCGCCGCCGAGGTGGCCGCCGCCCCGCCCCCCAGCCCCCGGGCGGGGGTGTACCTCCACGTGGCGTCGATGGACGCCCCGCCGGTGGCCCGGGTGAAGCTGCTGCTGCAAATATTCGAGGGCGGCTGCCCGGTCTACTTCCAGGCGGACGACACCGGCAAGCTGCTGCGGGCCCCCCGGACCATCTGGTGCGACCCCAACCCGGTGCTGCTGCGGGAGTTGGGGGTGACATTGGGTAACGAGAATGTAAAAAAACTGAACTGAGGGCGGATTTCTTTGTGGGATACGCTTCTTTACTTCCCGGGCGGGAAAATGTAAAATGAAGATGGAAAAAATGGAAAAAGGACCCGGCGGCGGTGGCTTTGCCCCCCTGCCGGACAGGAGGGATATGTGATGAACGAAAATGGGAAGATCACCATCGGCGTCCTCACCAGCGGCGGCGACGCCCCGGGGATGAACGCCGCGGTACGGGCCGTGGTGCGCACCGGCATCACCCGGGGACACCGGATGGTGGGCATCCGCCACGGCTATGAGGGCCTCCTCAACGGCGAGGTGGAGGAGATGAAGCTGCGCAGCGTCAGCGAGATCATCCAGCGGGGCGGCACCGTCCTCTGCACCGCCCGGTGCGAGGAATTCAAGACCGACGAGGGCCTGAAAAAAGGGGTGGAGATGTGCCACAAGCTGGGCATCGACGGCCTGGTGGTCATCGGCGGCGACGGCTCCTTTAAGGGCGCCCGGAACCTTTCCAACGCCGGCATCCCCTGCATCGGCCTCCCCGGCACCATCGACAACGACATCGCCTCCACCGAGTACACCATCGGCTTCGACACCGCCGTCAACACGGTGGTGGAGAGCGTCGACCGGCTGCGTGACACCTCCCAGTCCCACGACCGCTGCTCGGTGGTGGAGGTGATGGGCCGCCGGGCGGGGCATATCGCCATCTACGCCGGCATCTCCTGCGGGGCCATCGCCACCCTCATCCCGGAGCGCCCTTACGACCTGGACCGGGACGTGGTGGCCCGTATCCGGGCTACCCTCAAGACCGGTAAGCATCACTTTATCGTCATCGTGGCGGAGGGCGTGGGCAACACCCAGGAGATCTGCAACTACATCCAGGAAAAGACCGGCATCGAGACCCGGCTCACCGTTCTGGGCCATGTCCAGCGGGGCGGCACCCCCACCGCCCAGGAGCGGGTGCACGCCAGCGTCATGGGCTTCCGGGCGGTGGAACTGCTGGAGCACGGCAAGGGCAACCGGGTGGTGGGCATCCAGAACAACCGCATCGTGGACTACGACATCAACGAGGCGCTGGACATGAAGAAGGATATCGACGAGTATCTGTATAAAGTGGCGTACGAAATTTCCATCTGACCCGGTGGCGGATAAAAAGGCCCCCTCCAAAACGGAGGGGGCCTTTTTGATATCGTCAGGAGGCTTCCTCTTCCCCCTGGAACTGGCTCTGGTACAGCTTGGCGTAGAAGCCGCCCTTGGCCATCAGTTCCCGGTGGCTGCCGGTCTCGATGATATCCCCGTCCCGCATCACCAGTATCTTCCCGGCGTCCCGGATGGTGGAAAGGCGGTGGGCGATGACAAAGCTGGTACGGCCCTTCATCAGGGCCCGCATCGCCTTCTGGATGAGCACCTCGGTGCGGGTGTCCACGCTGCTGGTGGCCTCGTCCAGGATGAGGATATCCGGGTCGGAGAGGATGGCCCGGGCGATGGTGAGGAGCTGCCGCTGTCCCTGACTGATGTTGGAGGCGTCCTCCCCCAGCAGGGTGTCGTACCCCTGGGGCAGCGCCCGGATGAATTTGTCCGCCCGGGCGGAGCGGGCGGCCTCCTCCACCTCCTGGTCGGTGGCGTCCAGGCGGCCGTAGCGGATGTTCTCCCGGATGGTGCCGGAAAAGAGCCAGGTGTCCTGGAGCACCATGCCGATGCGGGAACGCAGCTGCCTCCGGGACATCCGGGAGATATCCGCCCCGTCCAGCAGGATGCGGCCGCCGCTGACCTCGTAGAACCGCAGGATCAGGTTCACCAGGGTGGTCTTGCCCGCCCCGGTGGGGCCCACGATGGCCACCGTCTCCCCGGGGTGGATGGAAAGGCTCAGGTCCTTGAGCAGGATGCGGTCGGGGCTGTAGCCGAAGCTGACATGCTGGAACTCCACGCTGCCCTCCCCCTGGCGGGGGATGATCTCGGTCGCGGTGTCGGGAGATTCCTCCGCCTCGTCCAAAAACTCAAAGATGCGCTCCGCCGCCGCCATGGTGGACTGGAGCATGTTGGCCAGGTTGGCGAACTGGACGATGGGGTTGCTGAAATGGCGGATGTACTGGATAAAGGACTGGATGGAGCCCACCAAAAACTTCCCCTGGATGACCCACACCGCCCCCAGCATGGTGACGATGATATACCCCAGGTTGCCGATGAAGCTGGTCACCGGCATGATGATGCCGGAGATGAAGTTGGCCTTCCAGCTGTAGCGGTAGAGTTCCTCGTTCATCCGGTCAAAGGCGGCGATGGTGTCGGCCTCCTTGGAAAAGACCTTCACCACGTTGTGGCCGGTGTACATCTCCTCGATGTAGCCGTTGAGGGAGCCCAGGGTGTCCGCCTGTCCCTTGAACAGCTTTTGGGAGACCTTCACCACATTCATCGACGCCAGCAGGGTGAGGGGGAGGGTGAGGATGGCCACCAGGGTGAGCACCGGGCTGATGAGCAGCATCATCACCAGGATGGTGATGACGGTGAAGGTGGAGTTCACCATCTGGTTGATGCCCTGCTGCAGGGTGGTGGCAACGGTGTCAACATCGTTGGTGACCCGGCTGAGGACATCGCCGATGGAGTTGCGGTCAAAGTACCCCAGAGGCAGCCGCTTGATCTTCTCGTCCACCGTTTTCCGCAGCCGGTAGATGGTCTTTTGGGACACCCCCGCCACCAGGAAGTTCTGGAAATAGCCGAACAGGCCGGAGAGGATGTACAGCGCCGCCATGGCGGCCAGTATCTTTGCCACGGCGGAAAAGTCGATGCCGCCGGAGCCGTCCATCATCCGGGAAAAGCCCCGCTGTATCTCGTTGGTGGCAAAGCCCAGCACCATGGGGCCCAGGCTGTTAAAGACGGTGCCCAGGATGGCGAACAGCACCACCAGGGCAAGCCCCAGGTGGAAGGGTTTCATAAAGGCCAGCAGCCGCCGGAGGGTGCCTTTGGTGTCCCGGGGACGGTCGAAATTTTTTGGGGGACGGCCCCCGCCCATGGGTCCTCTCATGCGCCCACCTCCTCTGCCGGCATCTGGGAATAGACGATCTCCTGGTAAACGGGGCAGCTTTGCAGCAGTTCCCGATGGGTGCCCATCCCCACGCAGCCGCCGCCGTCCAGCACGATGATGCGGTCGGCGTCCAGGATGGTGCTCACCTTCTGGGCCACGATAAGGACGGTGGCGTCCTGGGTGGTCCGCTTCAGGGCGGCCCGGAGGGCGGCGTCGGTCTTGGCGTCCAGGGCGGAGAAGCTGTCGTCAAAGATATAGATCTCCGGCTTGCGCACCAGCGCCCGGGCGATGGAGAGCCGCTGCTTCTGGCCGCCGGAGAAGTTCTGCCCCAGTTGGGCCACCGGGGCCTCCAGCCCGCCGGGCTTCTGCTGGATGAAGTCCAGGGCCTGGGCGGTCTGGGCCGCCTCCAGTATCTCCAGGTCGGTGGCGGTTGGCTTGCCGTAGGCGATGTTCTCCCGGATGGTGCCCCGGAACAGCAGCGCCTTTTGGGGGACGAAGCCGATCTTGTCCCGCAGCTGCTTCTGCTCCAGCTGCCGAACGTCCACCCCGTCCACCAGCACCGCGCCGCCGGTGGCGTCGAAGAACCGGGGGATCAGGTTCACCAGGGTGGACTTGCCGCTGCCGGTGGAGCCGATGATGGCGGTGGTCTCCCCAGGGCGGGCGGTGAAGGAGATGCCCTCCAGCACCGGCTTTTCCGCCCCCTGGTAGGTGAGGGAGACATCCCGGAACTCCACCGTGCCCCGCAGCCCGGTGTCCGGGGCGGGGGAGAGGGGGTCGGCGATGGCCTCCGGGGCCTCCAGCACGTCGTTCAGCCGCCGGGCGGAGGCCACT
Source organism: uncultured Angelakisella sp. (assembly GCA_910585525.1). GTDB lineage: Bacteria > Bacillota > Clostridia > Oscillospirales > Ruminococcaceae > Angelakisella. Next base: position 8,131 of record CAJUFR010000012.1, on the reverse strand, counting down.
GCCCGGGGGGCCATGACAAAGATCATGGTGAACATCATCAGCGACATCATGATCTGCATCACGTACTGGATCACCGCCATCATGTCACCCACCAGCAGGTTGCCGGCGTCGATCTGCACCGCCCCGGACCAGACCAGGCTGATCTGGGTGAAACTCATGATCAGGGTCAAGGCCGGCATCAGCACCGACATGGTGCGGTGCATGCGGATGGAGACGGCGGTAAGGTCCCGGTTGGCCCCGTCGAACCGCTGTTCCTCGTACTCCTCGGTGCCAAAGGCCCGTTCCACCCGCAGGCCGGTGAGTTTTTCCCGGAGGATGCGGTTGACCCGGTCCACCGACCGCTGGATGGTGCCGGAAAGGGGCAGGGCCACGGAGGACACCGCCACCACCGTGACCACCAGGGCGGGCACCGAAAGGAGCACCACCCGGGAGAGGGAGGGGCTGGAGGTAAAGGCCATGGTGACGCCGCCCACGATCATCAGGGGGGCCCGGATGAGGATGCGGAAGGCCATCATGATGAACATCTGGACCTGGTTGATGTCGTTGGTGGTGCGGGTGATGAGGGTGGCGGTACCAAAGGATTCGAACTCGGTGAGGGAGAGGGCGGCCGTCTTGCGGAACACCGCCCCCCGCAGGTCCCGGCCGAAGCCCATGGAGACCTGGGAACTTAAAATACCGCTGCTCACGGCGCAAAGCACCCCCAAAAGGGCAAAGAGCAGCATCTCGGCCCCGGTGAGGAGGATGAGCCGCTGATCCCCGCCGGTGATGCCGTCGTTGATGATGCGGGCCATGAGGGAGGGAAGGTAGAGGTCGGAATAGACCCCAGCCAGGGTGAGGGCTGCCAACAGGATGATGCGCAGCCAGGAACCCTTCAGCCTTGCCAAAAGTCGAAACATAGGTCGCTTCCTTTCCTGGTATAGATGGATAATATTTCTATTATAGAGAAGGATGGCCAAAATGACAAGAAATGATTTGTGAATTTTTCCGATGTTTTTGGCAGGTCCGCCAAAAAAACAGCTGCCGTTCCGTGGGTACCTCCAGGGGCGGCAGCTGTTTTTTCTATAGCAGATTGCGGTAGGTGGGGCGGGCGGAATCCAGCAGGTCGTCCAGCCGGGCCAGCGTCACATCCACTTCGCTGTAAAAGTGCCCGTGTTCCCCGTGGCGGGCAAGGCTGGGAAGTTCCGCCAGCAGGGCGGTAAGTTGGTCCAGGGTGTCGTGGCGAACGAAGACCACCAGCAGTTCCTCCTTCTGGTTCCAGCGGTCGAACAGCTGCTGGCTCTTTTCCTCCAGCTGCTCCGGCGGGGTCTGGTACCGCAGTTCCAGGGCCAGCTGCTGGAGTTCCCCCAGGTCCCGCTCCAGGATATAGAGGGAGAAGCAGCTGATCCCCAGAATGAGCAGCAGCAGGCAGATGGCGGTGACAAGGCGCTTCATCCCTTCACCTCCCGTTCCACCAGGTGGTAGTTCCCCGCCTGGTCCAGGGTCATAACAAAGATGTCCCGGATGGTGGTGCGCCGGGAGGCGGCGATGCCCTCCAGCCATTCCATGTCACGGCCGCAAAGGGCCAGGTAGTCGGAGTAGACATAGCCGTCGCTGACCACCACCAGGGGCGGGGCGTTCTGGGCCGGCTGGTCCGGCAGTTCCAGCGTCTTTGGGGTGAGGGTCCGGGCCCCGTACTTCTGGTAGACCGACAGCTTGCCGGTGGTCTCCACCACCGCAAAGTCCACCTCGTCCAGGGCAAAGATCTGGTCCTGGCGCAGCTGGGCCATCAGGTCATCCACCGAGAACCGCAGTTCCCGCAGCTTCTGCTGGTCGATCTCCCCGTTTTTGATCACCACTACCGGGCTGCCGCTGAACAGACGCCGCATCCGCCGGGAATGGAGGTTGATGGCGGAGATGATGACCTCGAAGGTGACCAGGCTGAGGATGGGGAGCAGCCCGGAGAAGAGAGGGGTCTCGATCTCCTCGATGGGCAGGGTGGCGATGTTGGAGATGAGGATGGTCACCACCAACTCCGAGGGCTGCAACTCCCCCAGCTGCCGCTTGCCCATGAGGCGGACCCCAAAGACGATGACGATATAAAGGATCAGGGTGCGGAAAAATGTGACCAGCAACAGGATGCCTCCTTCCAGATCGCAGGGTAAGTATCTGATATTGCTTAGTATCTCATGACGCCTTTCGCTTATCCGGGCCGGGCGGAAGATACATATTTCCTTTTCTCCCCGGGAAATATCAAGAAAAGAAATAAACCAAGAAAGAGGTGGGGAAGATGGCAAAGGACCGGCGTCCGGCTTATCGTAAGCCGCCGGCCGAGGACGGGAGCAGGCTGCTGTCCGGGGTGCTGGAGGAGGACCTGGTGGAGGTGCGGCGGCAGCTGTCCAACTCCGACGATCTGCTGATCCACCGTCACCAGGCGGGGAAGGTGGAGGTGGCGGTGGTGATGTTCGACGGCCTGGTCTCCAATACCCAGGTGAGCGACTTCCTGCTGCGGCCCATCACCCGTGTCCCGCCCCAGGCGGACACCGGGCGGAAGGTGTACGACTATCTCAGCGGCGGCGGGGTCATCATGGCGGGGGAGCAGAAGGAGGTCCGCACCTTCGGGGAACTGATGACCATCACCATGAGCGGCTTCGCGGTGGTGCTGGTGGAGGGGGTCCCCGCCGGCATCGCCCTGGGGTACCAGGGGTTCAAGACCCGGGGGGTGGACGAGCCCTCCGGGGAGCGGAACCTCCGGGGCTCCCGGGAGGGGTTCACCGAATCCATCAACGCCAACATGGGGATGGTCCGCCGCCGGATGCGCACCCCGCTCCTCACCATCGAGGGGGCCACGGCGGGACGGGTGAGCAACACGGCGGTAAAGATCTTCTACCTGCGGGACGTGGCCTCCCCCCGGCTGGTCCAGGAGGTGAAGGAGCGCATCGGCAAGGTGGAGATCAGCGTGGTGCTGGATTCCGGCTACCTCCAGCCCTTTTTGGACGGCAAGCGGCTCTCCCTCTTCTCCGGGGTGGGGGTCACCGAGCGGCCGGACACCCTTTGCGCCAAGCTGGGGGAGGGCCGGGTGGCGGTGATGGTGGAGGGGACCCCCTTCGCCCTGATCCTGCCCTACCTTTTTATCGAGCATTTCCAGAGCCTGGATGACTACATCCACCGGCCCTACTTCGCCTCCTTTATCCGGCTGCTGAAGCTGCTCTCCTTCTTCCTCACCATCCTGCTGCCGGGGTACTACGTGGCGGTGGTCTCCTTCCACCCGGAACTCATCCCCCAGGCGCTGCTGGCCCAGTTCGTGGGCTCCGCCCTGGATACCCCGCTGCCGCCGGTGCTGGAGGCGCTGGTGGTGTTCTTCCTCTACGAACTGCTGCGGGAGGCGGGGCTGCGCATCCCCAGCCCCATCGGCCACGCCATGGGCATCGTGGGGGGCATCGTCATCGGGGACGCCGCCGTGTCGGCGGGGATCATCGGGCTGCCCATGGTGATCATCATCGCCCTGACGGCGGTGAGTTCCTTTGTGGTGCCCAGCCTCTACGAGCCGGTGACGGTGCTGCGGTTCGGCTTCATCGTGGTGGGGGGGCTGCTGGGGCTGTACGGGGTCTACCTCTCCTTCGCCCTACTGGTGGTGAACCTCTGTTCGGTAAAGGCCATGGGGGTGCCGGTGACCTCCCCCATCAGCCCGGCGGACGGCTACGGCTTCCGGGACATGTTCATCCGCTCCGGCTGGAAGCTGCTGCAAAAGCAGGACCTGATGGTGGAAAGGCTCCCCGGCTCGGACGAGAAAGGGCGGTGAGGAGATGGAGGAGACCAACAAGATCTCGGTGAGTCAGCTGTTTATCCTGCTGTTCCTCTCCCGGGCCTTTTCCCTGGTGGCCTACTCCCCGGCGGGAAAAGGGGGCGGGGGGGACCTCACCCTCATCACCACCGCCCTTTCCGGGGTGGTGCAGCTGCTGGCGCTGGCGGCGGGGCTGTACCTCTGCCGCCGGGGCACCGGCGTTTCCCCCTTCATCACCCCGGGGAGCGGCTTTTTCCGTCTCCAGAGCGGCCTGTACTGGCTCTGCTGCCTGGTGGTCTGCGTCTACACCGCCGTAAACTTCATCGCCTTTATGACCGCCGTGGTCTATGACCACCGGCACGGCTGGCTGGTGGCGGTGACCTTTGTGGCGGCGGGGGCGCTGGCCGCCTGCCAGGGCCTGGAGGGGCTGGCCCGGGGCGGGGGCATCCTGGCGGTGCTGCTGGGGCTGGGGTGCGCTGTCATCGCCCTGGGGCTGTGGCGGCAGTACGACTGGCTGAATTTCACCCTCCGCCTCCTCCCGCCGGGGGACACCATCCAGGGGGCCTGCCACGGCCTTGCCATGAACGGGGAACTGTTCGCCCTGCTGCTCCTGCTGCCCTACCTGCGGCAGGCGCCCAAGGCGCTTCCCTGCGCCGGGTGGGTGGGGAGCCTCACCCTGGCGGCGGGGGCGGTGCAGCTGATGACCATGCTGGCCCTGGGCAGCTACGGCGCCATGAAGCCCTTCCCGGTGTTCACGGCGGTGACCTCCGCCGGGTTCCGGTCCTTCCAGCGGCTGGACCCGGTGTTCCTGGTCATCTGGGTCACTTTGGGGCTGGTGAAGCTGTCGGTGTTTTTGTCCCTGGCCTCCGGCCTGTCCGCCGGGCTGTTCTTCCGCCCCTGGGGGGGGCGGTGGGTCTGGGGCAACGGGCTGGTGGTGGTGGTGCTGGCCCTGGTGCTTTGGACCGGCCCGGAGGGCTGGATGGATCAGCTGCACCGGTGGCTCGCCGCCGGGACGGTGACCTTTGTGGGGGTGCTGCTGCTGCCCCTGGCGGGGAAGCTGCTGGACAAAAGGAGGAAGGAAGGGTGAAAAAACGGTTCATGGCCCTGCTGCTGGCGGCGCTGCTGGCCGGGGGCTGCTCCGGCCGGGGGGACATCGGCAAGCGGTCCATCGTTACAATAGCGGCGGTGACCCGCCGGGAGGACGGCGGCTGCCGGCTGGCGGTGGAGTACCTTACCCACCTGGGCAGCGAGGAAAAGACCTACGAGAGCCAGAGCGGGGAAGGGGGGACCTTTGCCCAGGCGGTGTCCAGGCTGGAGGCCGCCACCGGCAAGGAACTGTACCTGGACAGCTGCAAGGTGCTGCTGTTGGAGGGCTTCCGGGACAGGGACCAGCTTTGGTCGGCGCTCCGGGAGATCGACGCCCACGGGGGCATCCGGCCCTTGACGCTGGTGGCGGGGAGCCCCGGCGCCGCCGCCCTCCTGGAGGAGGCGGAGGAGGGGGAGAGCGCCGGGGAAGAGGTGTTCGCCCTTCTCACCGGCGGGGAACTGTCCCGGGTGAACCTGGGGGATTGTCTGAATCTGCTGTCCACCCCCGGCCGGGGGGTGCTGCTGCCCATGGTTGAACGGAAGGAGCAGAAGGCCCAGGTGAGCGGCTACCTTTCCCCCGGGAGCCGGGGGATGCTCCAGGCGCCGGCGGAATTGGGGAGCCTGCTGCCCTTCGCCCGGCCGGAGGCGGGCCGCCGCCAGGTGTACACCGTCACCGGCGATGGCTACTCCGCCGACTGGGTGCTGGAGAAGAACCGGCTCTCCATCCACCCCTCCCTCCGGGACGGGGAGCCCTCCTTTGTGCTGGAGGCCAAGGTGGAGGGGTATCTCCTCTCGGGCCGGGGGCAGCCGGAGGGGCAGGAACTGGCCCGCCGGGCCCAGGAGGATATCTGCCGCCAGCTGCTGGAGGAGTACGGCTATGTGCTGGAAAAGATCGCCAGAAATTCGGGGAATGACATTTTCTCCCTGGGGAAACATCTGGAACTGAAAATGCCGGGAAAATGGCAGGAAATTGGAAAAAACTGGGACCAAAAGCTGCCAGAGATCGGACTGGAGGTCCAGGCGAAGGTGCTGCTGCGGGATAAAAAGCGGCTTCCCCAGCGTGGCTGAAAAATTGGCGGCGGAGCCGGTATCTTCTTCTGCCGGAAAAAGTTTGGAAGGTTCCTGCCCAAAGGAATCTTCCCCAGGAACGCTGCGTGAAATTGGCCGTGATGAAAGATGGTCCGGGGGTACAAATTAAAATTTGTGGCCGGTCAAAAAACCGAGGATATCTCTTTTTGGGGCTGGCCGCAGGTCCCCGACAGGGGAGCAAAGGAGATGATTATTTTTGAAACGATTCGCAAGAAGGATCGCCACCGTGGCGAATTGCTGCGTCCTGGCGGTCCTGATCCTGACCATCTATATGCAAAAGCAGCTGCCGGACCGGTACTCGGTGGTGGCGGGGGAGGAGATCACCTTTGCCTCCGCCTACCCCATCCGCATGGTGCAGCGGGAGGAGACCCAGCCCTCTGACCTTGCCGGGAGCAGCTACCAGATGGACCTGAAGCTATTGGGCACCATCCCGGTAAAAACGGTGGAGGTCAATGTGGTGGACCGGAAGCTGGTCACCGTTTCCGGCGCGCCCTTCGGCATCAAAATGTTCACCGACGGGCTGATGGTGGTGGGGATGAGCGACATTCCCACCGCCGATGGCCGGGTGAACCCCGCCAAGGCCGCCGGGCTGGAGATCGGGGATGTCATCAAGACCTTCAACGGCCAGAAGCTGGCCACCAACGAGCAGCTGGCGGAGCTGATGCTGGAAAACGGCAGCGGCCCTGTTCGGGTGGAGGTGGAGCGGGACGGCTCCCCCTTTTCCGCCAGCATCCAGCCGGTGCGCTCCACCGGGGATGACCAGTACCGCCTGGGGGTCTGGGTGCGGGACAGTTCCGCCGGGATCGGCACGCTGACCTACCTGGACCAGAACAGCGGGCTGTTTACCGGCCTGGGCCACGCCGTCTGCGACGTGGACACCGGCGAGGTGATGCCCCTTTCCAACGGGGAGGTGGTGCCGGCCCGGATCACCGGCTGCAAGAGAGGGGAGGCGGGCACCCCGGGGGAACTGAAGGGCAAATTCACCGAGGAACTGCCCCTTGGCGTCCTTTCCGCCAATACCGAGACAGGGGTGTACGGGCTGCTGCGCAGCCGGACCCTCTACCTGGGGGAGGAGATGCCCCTGGCCATGAAGCATGAGGTCCAGACCGGCAAGGCCTACATCTACACCACCGTGGAGGGCACCCAGCCCAAGCGGTACGAGATCGAGATCGAAAAGCTGAGCCTGGGGGAGGACGAAAACGGCCAGAACATGGTGCTCCACGTCACCGACCCGGAACTGCTCCGGCGCACCGGCGGAATCGTCCAGGGGATGAGCGGCAGCCCCATCATCCAGAATGGCATGCTGGTGGGGTCGGTAACCCACGTCTTTGTCAAGGACCCCACCCGGGGCTTTGGGGTGTTCGCCGAGAACATTCAAAATAATGCAAATAACATGATTTTATCGTTTAAAAATGCCGCATAAACTGGTTTTTCAAAGAGAAATATCGTATTATGAGTGATTATAAAATTTGATATATCAAAAAATTGGTTGCAAATGCTGTTGTAATATGGTATCATAAGTGAAGCAAACCAAAATACAGGTCAAAAAAGGAGCAATCACTATGAATACCAGGAAAATTGCGCTCATCACGGAACAGGAGAAGGAATTTGGCGAACAGTGCGGCAGCTGCCTGGAGGAAAAAGGGTTCGAGGTGATCGTCTGCCCAAAGGACGGCGTTGAACTGCTCCGCATGATCCAGGAGAAGGCCCCGTCGGTGGTGCTGATGGAGGTCTTTATGCCGAAGCTGGATGCCCTGGGCGTCATCCGGGAAGTGATGAAGCAGGAAGGGGAAGGGCGGCCAAAGCTGTTCACCATCTCCGCGGTGGATCACTCCGCCATCACCGACCAGCTGATCCGGGCCGGTGCCTCCTACCACTTCACCCGGCCCCTGGACCCGGAGATGATGGCGGAGCGGGTGGACGCCTTCGCCGGCTTCAACCCCCTTACCGCCCCGGCGGTGGAGAGCCGCCACAGCACCTACAACCTGGAATCGGTGGTGACCTCCATCATCCTGGAGATCGGGGTCCCCGCCCACATCAAGGGATACCAGTACCTGCGGGATTCCATCATGCTGGCGGTGGAGGAGCCGGAGGTCATCAACGGGGTGACCAAGATACTCTACCCCACGGTGGCCAAAAAGAACGGCACCACCGCCTCCCGGGTGGAGCGGGCCATCCGCCACGCCATCGAGGTGG